>JACQXX010000116.1 GCA_016208495.1 Acidobacteriota bacterium
TGTCGGATTGTCAAGGAACAGATTCGGTTACAGGGCGAGGGGGTTCGGGATCTGGTGATGGAAGTTTGTGCCGCCCTTCACAATTTTCGAGTTCGGATCACACCCTGGGTTCCTATGATTTAATCGTAATAACCTTTATTGACTATCTTGGGCGGATGTTCTGGTTTTTTGAATAGTGTAGTCTGAAGTAGTCTGCAGCTTGCAGTCAAACAGGTTTGTTTTGAGGAAATATGAAAATTGTTATTCCAGGCGGAACCGGACAGGTTGGAACAGTTCTGGCACGAGCCTTTCAAGCTGCCGGCCACGAAGTTGTCATTTTGAGTCGAACCCAGCAGCCTTCGGTGTGGCGTGTCATTACCTGGGATGCCGAAAGCCTGGGGTTGTGGGCTTCAGAACTTGACGGCGCCGATGTCGTCATCAATCTGGCAGGCAGGTCGGTCAATTGCCGGTACACGGCTGAAAACCGACGGCAAATCGTTGATTCGCGAGTCAAATCAACCCAGGTCATCGGGAAGGCAATTGCCCAATGCAAAAATCCGCCGCGTGTGTGGTTACAAGCCAGTACGGCGACAATTTATGCCCATCGGTATGATGCTCCACATGATGAGGCAACTGGAGTCATCGGGGGAACGGAACCCAGTGTGCCGGAAACGTGGCGGTTTAGCATTGATGTGGCAACCATGTGGGAAAAGGCAGCGGAAGAGGCACTTATTCCAAACACCCGAAAAGTGTTGCTCCGGTCAGCGATGACGATGAGCCCGGATCGGGGAGGAGTCTTTGACGTGTTGCTTGGGCTGACGCGGGGTGGATTGGGTGGGCAGTCAGGAAATGGGCGTCAATATGTTTCCTGGATTCACGATCAGGATTTTATTCGGGCGGTCAACTGGATTATCGAGCAAGACCATTTGTCAGGGCCAGTTAATCTTTCGTCCCCCAACCCCATTCCAAATGCGGAATTTATGCGAACATTGAGGAAAGCCTGGGGGATTCCGATGGGGCTACCGGCCAGCAAATGGATGCTTGAAATCGGGGCTGTTTTTCTGCGAACCGAAACCGAACTGATTCTCAAAAGCCGTCGGGTGATACCGGGCAAGCTCCAGGAATCCGGTTTTCGCTTTCTCTTTCCAACCTGGGATGCGGCAGCCGTGGATCTTTGCCGCCGCTGGCGGGCAACTCAACCCCGCACCTGAGTCATTTCGTCAATTTGCCATTTTCCGGCAAGGGCGGGACAAACTCATACCGGGCCACATCCGCATAGTTAAATGTGGTATGGCTGGAATTCAGATTACAGCGGGTTGTCCCGTTTGGAATGTCATAGAGCAAATAAAGCTCTTCACCCGTTTTGAGTCGAGAGCAATCGCTGGGAGTTGAACATCCCCGTCCGACCACCAGCAGTTTGGTTTCATCCTTGGACCACAAAATTCGCTCATTGGCAAAAGAAGGAAGGTTGTGAACGGCGTAAATCACTTTGGCTGGCTGACGATGAGTGGTGTCTTCGAGTTTTATTTCAATTTTGTGGTCGGCTTGTTTGTAGTCAATTAGTTTGGCGCGCCAGTGGCCAGTCGGGGAAAGAAAGGTGTGATCAATGGTGTAGGCAAACTGGCTATAGATCAAGAGACCCAAGCCAACCCACACGACCAGAGTGGTGGCAACTCGTTCACGATAGGCATCAGTTTCAGCGGTCTCCATCATTTTCCTCCAGAGGGTAAAAGAAAAAAGATTTATGACCTGGGCAAGGTGTAGCAGGTAAACGGTGGGGAATATGGGGTGAAATCCCACAAAACCTGCTCTCAAACCAGGGGTTGTCAGTACCAGTTTGAATCACAAAAAATTGTTGGGAGTTGGTAAAGAAGCCCGCATCGTACTGGAAAAACCACCTTTTCTCAATGGAAAAATTTGAAGCCCTCAGGAGTATTGAGGTTGATACCATTGAAAAGAAAAATGCGGGTTGAATATACAAACCCGCATTCCAATTCCGACCTGGTCTGCTTGAAGCCCTGGTTACTCAAGTACTTCAAAATCAATCCATTGGCTAACCGATTTGCCCTCTTTGGTGCGCACTTTATCGGTTACCGTGAGTTGGAGCACATACAGACCCGGATCCATTTGCGTGCCAAGCTGGAGTTGCCCGCCAGTTCGGATTTGTTTCCAGTCAGTTTGTGGAGGAAACGCTATTGCACGGGGTTGTCCCTGAAAGACAAGCTGGCCATCGCGGAACAGGGTAACCTGAATTTCAAGATTTGGCTGGCGGGTTTGGGAATCAAGCTGAGGATTGAAAATGTCATACCCGTACTGCACCACATTCCCACGTTGAATTCGACGAACAGCCGGACTGGCTTCCGGGGCGCTCCATTCAAGCTGAGTCTGAGCCAGTTGGCTGTTTGCTGAAGGCGGGGTATTGATTGCGGTGGGTTTCACTCCCGCAGCCATGATTCCCGACAGGGCAAAAATCCCCTTTTTGAGATTGGGGACTTCGACAAACTGGTTGACCGATCCAATTTGGGATGAATTGGCATCCCGGACACCAACTCGAAGCTGATACGCACCAGGGATTTTCACCGGTAAAACGACATTCTGGACTAACCCATTTTCTTTGGCGAGTTTGAGACCGTTTTCATCCAGTTCAATGGTGATTTGGCGCAATGCCTGGTCCACGATTTTATCTTCAGCCCCAATCGTGACCGAGAGAACTTCCAGCGTGGCGTTAAATCGTTTCTTGTCAGTATGTTCGACAAACTGCAAGTCATTGGCATCAACAAACAGCATTGATCGAATGTGTGGACCGGTCTCTGGTTCGTTCCCAAACATACTGGTGAGCCGGGCATGAATATTGTTGGCGACAAATGGTGAAAGCACCGCTTCCAGCAGTGGATTGACTGCTTTGGGTTGAGACTGGGCCACCTGCTCATCAGTCACACCGAAAAAGCCGTTCCGAGAACGGACTTTCACGTCCGGTTGTTTGACCCGAACTTGAATCTTGTGAAAGGAAAGGTCAGATTTTCCATTTTGAAAGAGATCTTCGTCGGGAATAAACCCAAGCAAGTAATACCCAGCCTGATCCTTGAGAACCGTTTCGACACTTCGAGAAAAATCATTGGTGTTTTTCAGAAAGAGCCCGCCAGTTTCCTGGGCCAGAAAATTAAGTCCTTCCTGTCCGTTCCAATAATCTCCTTGACGTTGGGATAACACCTGCGCCAGTTTGCCAGGAGTGACTGAACCAGGGGAATCAGCGGCAGTAATATTGAGGGTTTGTAACCCACGGGTATCAATCGAATAAATCACCACTGACGCTCGATTGGCCAGGTCGGTCAATCGTCTGAGCAAATTGACGATTCGTCCATTGTCCCGATCACTCCCAAAAATTTGAAATCCATCTGAAAACAACATGATGGATTTTCGACCAGGAAGGTCTTCCAATCCGCGCACAATTTGCCGAATGGCGCCAAGTGTGCCAGCCGCGAAAATTTCGGTTCGGACCTGCCCGACATCAGTTTTCACCAGGGTTGGATCATTTTTACTGCTGGTGGATTGCGAACCACCGCCAACCTTATCCAGCACACTCGGCTGGTCACGGTTGATCCCGGCGGATTCGTTCAAGGCCGCAATGGCGCTTTGACCGGCCCGACCAACTGCATTCCATCTCAGGTTATCAATGGCTGCCTGCAGTTGCCGGCGATCTGAGGTAAACCGTTGTAGCGCACCAATGCCGGCGCCAGTTCTCAAAATTGCCACCAGATCGGTGGGGCGCATTTGTTCATTCACAAACTTTTTGAGGCTTTTACGAACTTGCGGAAAGCTCTCAAAGGAAAGTCCCAAATCGTCAACCACCAGGGCAATTGTCCGGCGGGTTTGATTTGCCGGGAGCGGTTGAGTGGGTATCGGGCCGGTGGGTGTTGCCGTGATTGATTCCGTGCTGGTGGTCAGTGATTCGGTTGCCACAAATTCAAAATTGGAGATGGTTTGCGGTTTTCCGTCAACCAGCAATTCAAAATCTTCGGCCTTCAGCGTCGGCACCACACGGCCTTTCTTATCGGTCACCACGGCATCTACCTGAACCAGCGTGGTCGAAATTCGAACGACATCATCGTCCTGTTTTGAATCCTTTGGTGTTTGAACTGGCTTGCCAAAAGCCGTCGTCGCGCTGATTCCAATGACTACCAGCAGAACGAGTGCAAGAAAACGTTGGGGCATAAATGACGAGACCTCTTTGGGCTAAAGAAGACGGGCTGAAGAAGACGGGCTGAGGGTATTAAACCCGAAATCTTCAGCCCCGAGCCTGCGAGTCTTCAGCCCGGAGCCCGTTTTCTTCCGCCCTACCTAAAGTTCGATCCAGGGCATTGGGGTTTTTTGTTCGGCGATTTTGACGCGGTGTTCCCAGTCGTAGCTAAACAACGGCTCCCGTTGTTGGAGGGCCTGGAGGGCCGAGAGTCGGGCAATTTCCGGATGATTGTTGCTCTCGCTCAAGTGGGCCAGAATGATGTATTCGGCCTGGCCATCGAAATCCTCTTTGAGAAAGCGGGCCATTTCGTGGTTTGAAAGGTGCCCACGCCGGCTGGCAATGCGTTGTTTCAGTGCCCAGGGGTAGGGCCCAATTTTGAGCATATCGCTATCGTGGTTGGCTTCGAGCAAGAGCGCCTGGCAGCCACGCAATCGGTGCGCGACATGTTGTGGGATGTAGCCAAGGTCAGTCACCACGGCAATTTTGACACCGTCGGCTTCGAAGGTGAAAATCATTGGGTCGGCGGCATCGTGGGGAACACTGACGGGTGTCACTCGAATCGTTCCAATTTCAAAGGGCACGCTGGAATTGATTGGTTCCGCCCAGGAAATCTGGCTCTCGTCTTTTTCTTTGAGGTTCGATGCGCTTCGCGTGGCCGGGGCAATGTAGACTGGAACTCCGGTTTGTTTGGCCAGAACCGGCATGCCGCCGACGTGGTCGGCGTGTTCGTGGGTAATCACGATGGCGGTTAACTGGCTGGGCTCCTGTCCGACTTCCCGGAGTCGCCGGACCGTTTCACGAGCTGATAAACCGACATCCACCAGCAACCGGGTGGTACCGGAGATAATGAGCGTCGAGTTACCGCTGCTGCCACTGCCAATTGAAGTAAATCGCATAGAGGGAAAAATGATGTGGATTCAAGGTGATGTGCAATCAATACCACAAAGTTATTCCCGCAATCATGTGATTCAATCGGGTTTCAGAAAATAGACCTGGTATTTTGTTGAAAAGAAATGGTTTATTTTTGTGTGTCTCGTGTATTTCGTGGTTTGTCAGTCTAAAAAATTCACAACTTCGGTCGTCAACTTGAGGTAATTTTCAGAAGTTTAGCGGGAATGACAGCTTTTCGGCCCGGTCCCAGGGTGAGACAGGCAATTTTACCGGTTTGAAACAGATGTTCGGCCAGATGTTTGACATCACTGGCTGTCACGGCCTTGATTTCCTGAATAATCTCTTCGGTCGTGGTGACTTTTTGATACACAATTTCCTGGCGTGCCAGGTGGGCGGCGCGGCTGGCACTTGATTCAAGGGCAAGTAAGATTCCCGTCAGCAACTGTTCGCGAGCCCGCTGGAGTTCCTCATCGCTGACTCCATCGCGAACCAGGGCTGAAATTTCAGCCATGATCAGTTCAATGGTCCGCCGGAGATTGGCTGGTGAGACAGCGGCATAGATATTGAGGCAGCCGGCGTCGTGTACCGCGTTGACATCCGAATAAACGGTGTAGGCCAACCCTTCTTCTTCGCGAATGCGTTGAAACAACCGCGAACTGAGCCCGCCGCCCAGCACGGTTGAGAGCAGGTTGCACGTGAATCGGTAGGTGGAAAGCAGCGGCGGGGCGACGACACCCAGGATGAGATGAGCCTGTTCATAGGGCTTATTGATGGCATCAACAAACAGGGTTGGGTGGGGAAGGTCTTCATCCAAATGAGCGGTTCCGGCTGGCAGCGAGCCAAAATAGCGGTTTGCCAGCTCGACAATCTGATCGTGTTCGAGGTTTCCGGCTGCCGTGATCACAAAGTTGGCGGGTGTGAAAATCTTTTCAAAATATTGCTGAACCCCGTCGCGGGTGAACGATTCCACTGTTTCAGCCGTGCCTTCAATTGGGCGGCCCAACCCATGGCCATCCCAAAACCGGGCCGTGAATTTTTCAAATACCAGCTCATCCGGGGTGTCTTCCACCATTTTCATTTCTTCAAGAATGACGTTGCGTTCACGTTCCAGCTCTTCCGGATCAAACAGCGGGTTCAAAACCAGATCCGCCAGCAGGTCAAAGCCTTCAGCCAACCGATGATCGAGGGTTTGAATATGAAACCCGGTGCATTCGCGCATGGTGAAGGCATCAACGGCGCCGCCAAGATGATCGCTTTCAATGGCAATTTGACGGGTTGAGCGATTTTTCGTGCCTTTAAACAGCAAATGCTCAATAAAGTGGGTGATTCCATTGAGTTGCGGCGGTTCATGCCGGGATCCGGCCCGAAGCCAGATACCAAGCGTAACCGACCGGATCGAGGTCATTTGTTCGGTCAGAATAACAAGGCCGTTGGGAAGTTCAGTACGGGTGGCGACGATCTGTGGTGGGGCTGGCTGAGAGGTGGTGTGATTCAAGCGTTGAGACATTCCTTGTATCGTTTTGGAGTGCAAAAAATGAGTTGGTGCCGAGACGGTTGGGCGACAAGGTGAAGGAAACGGGCCGAAGTCTTCAGCCGTAGCCCGAAGTCTTCACCCCAAGCCCAGGCATCTTTCGTCCTAAAAGTTGATCGGTGCGTCTTCCGTGAATTGGATTTTGAGGGTTGAACCTGGTTGCAGCCGGAGGTCATTGCCCTTGGTCAGCAGGACACCTGCAAGTGCTCCCCCGCCAAGTGTTGCTGCCGCCGCTGCCCCGCCACCGCCGGCTAAAAGAACGGTTGATGCTCCCAACCAGCCGATGCCGCCGCCACGCAGGGTGTTATCAACGGTTCGCCGCCCGCTGCGTCCACCGTTAATTTCACCGTCTTCATCGGCTTTGCGGCGCGATTCATTCACATAGTCGTCAACCGCGATCACCATTGAGGCAATCGGTTGAGTCCCGGTGTCGGTGATGATTTCATTGAATTGGATTTGAAGTGTGGCCTGACGTTGACCGACTTTCGCCGGACTGATTTGGGCAACGTAGCCTCGAAATTCAGTCCCTTTCCCAAACAGGAGCGTGCCGTTGAGGAAGAACGAGTCTTCCAGTGTTGCCGAAACTGGATCGTTGACCTCGTTCATTTTGGTATTGATGGGTGTTTGAAGTGACAATCGAAGGATGGTGCCCGAGGGAATCACCACCGACCCACTTCGCCTGGGAGTGGGGGATGAGTCACCAGTTTCTTGCCGGTGAACGCGGCCACTTTGGCCAAAGGTGGTCGTGGGAGTTGCGCCGCCAATCAGGCACAGGATAAGCGCGGCTGATAATAAAAAAGAAAATCGTCGCATGGTGTATCTTCAACTTTCTCAAAGCAGTGTAGTGCTCAGAAATTCCGCCTTTTACAAGGCAACCTCAAGTGACTTGGGCTGATGTGTGGAATAGCTTTAGCTGACGCTGCATACTACTCCACCTTTTGTCCAGTTGTCTAAATGCTTCGGAAAAAAATGATTGGAAGGAGGGAATATGTCGTCACCCGGTTACACTTCAACGGTGGCGCTTTTGTTCCTTTTTTCGAGGCGCTGTTTCTTTTTTCACAAGTGGTTTCTTCAACTGGAAATAGGCACACACCACAACACTGGCCATCATGATTGAAACAGCGATTGTCGCCCGAAGGGATTGGGTCCCTGGGATCAAAAGATAGATACCGAGCCCTAAAAACGTCCCGAGGTAGCCAAAGGAAAGTGGAATATTTCGGCCTGGGGTGTAGGATTTCCTCTGGCATTGCCGACAGGTTGCCAACCCAACTTCATTGCCATAATCCGCTGAGCGATATTTTTGAAACCAATGTACACCAGCCTGATGGCAGTGAGGACAATCAAAATAGGAAAAAGACATAGGAGAGTGAAGTAGCGAGTAGCGAAGTAGCGAAGTAGCGAGTAGTGAGTAGCGAGTAGTGAGTAGCGAAGTAGCGAGTAATCAATCAATTGAAACCCGGTATTGAGCAATTGATTTTTTCAAAATTTGAAACAACAAACATCTCCTTCAGACTCTGGTATCTCAAATTTTTAATTGTAGTGCTACTCGCCACTCACTACTCGCTACTCACTCTTTATTTGCGCAACAATTCTTTGATTCCACCGAGTTTAATATAAAAGATTTCGTGTTCTTCCGGCGGGCAGTAGGTCAAAAGCTCGCGAATAAAGTCCTCGTAAAACTTGGGACCTTCAAACTGGGTCAAGACTCGGGCTTGTTCAGCATGTTTGATATTGTTGACGGCGGCCAGCATCAATTCATGGATTGGTTTGCCGGATAAACTGGCCCGGCGCAATGCCCAGCCGGCCACAATTTCAGCGACTCGTTCACGTTTCATGTACAACGGAGGGGCGGTTCGGAACAGAATTGATAACGAATCAGCGACAAAGAGTGGAGCTTTTTGATCGTCGAGATAGGCCAGCAGGTCGGCCACCGCTGCATCCATGTTGACGGTTGATTTACTCGGGTCAGTCCACTGGGGACGCCGGGTCATGGTATTTTCAGGCCATTTATCGCCTTCGCGATTGGCGTACGACATTGGATCAGCCGGGTCTTCAACCGGCGGTGGCGGTGCGGGAGCCGCGCTGCCATAGGCGACCGGGCGGGGCATTCGTGGTTTTGATGGTTGCGAAAGTGCTCCGGTGGGCTGTTGGAGTGGCATGGTTGAACCAAATGCAGGATAGCTTCCCGTTGAACCAGAGCCAGGGCCGGACGACAGTTGGGGGGGCGCCAGAGGCGCGGTCCCATATCCGCTCAGCGGTTGGGTCGGTTGCGGAAATGGATTGGGCTGGACCAGTGGCTGGGTACCATAACTTTGAGGATGCGGCAACGGTGCCGTGCCATAATATGATGAGGTCGTCGGAGGTCGCATGGCGGCGGCCAGAATCCGGTTTTTCAGGGTTTCGTAGCTATAAATGATTTGACGAAAGATCCCGTCAATTTCAACTCGTAATTCCCGCGGCGCCTGCAAAAACCGATCCGGATGGAATCGTTCAGCCAGTTGAAAATAGGCTCGATTCAGGTC
This sequence comes from Acidobacteriota bacterium, assembly GCA_016208495.1. Lineage (NCBI taxonomy): Bacteria > Pseudomonadati > Acidobacteriota > Acidobacteriota bacterium. The sequence continues at coordinate 9,164 of JACQXX010000116.1, forward strand.
ATCGAGATTTCCTGCGGGAGAGACATTCAGGATAATGTAGGGGTTATGTTGCGCAATCCGGCCCTTGATCATGTCCAGATCCTGAAGAAAAACCCTGAAATCGGGTGGTGAGGGGCTGGGGGGGCGGGGGGCGGCTGGTGGCGGAGGAGCTGGCTGGGAAGCGATTTCATCCGGCACGGCAAATTTACCAGTTCGGTGGGAAAGTTCAGCCGCCTGGGTTTGTTCCAGGATCCCTGCTGAGAGAAGTCCATACATTGATTTTAACGTCAGTTCCGGAGCAGAATCAGTCGCAATCAGAATTTTCAAGAGGTCGGTTGGTTTGGTAACCAGATCTACGATCTTGCGTTCGACTGGTTTGAGGGACGTCGTTTGCATGCGGAGCAACATCGAAGAGGACGGTGCCACCAACCGGTTGATATCCCCAAGCCCGCGCCGGATGATGTCAAAATCTTCAATCCGCCGAACGCCTTCTAAAATAATGCTGGCCGTGGTGAGCTTGAGTTTTAATTCATCGGCGACCCGGTTCTCACCTTCAATAAACTGGTAACTGCCAGTGGTCCAGGCAAAAAGGGAATAAATAATGTCGAGGACCTGAAAGGTGACATTCGTAATGAGTTCGCGTTCACCCATAATGCCCATTTCGACCAGAGCTTTTCCAAACCGTTTGCCGCTTTTGGTTTCTTCAACCGCGCGGTCAAAATCCTGTGGGGACAGCAGTCCATGGCGAAGCAGTACTTCACCGATGCGGTCCTGGGCCTGGTTGCTGGCGGAAAAGACAATGTTGCCAAGTTCAAAAAAAATCTGCTTGCGTTGTTCACCTTGAGAGAAGATCAATTCTCCGGTCCGTCGTTCAACATAAATCGAACGCAGCAAGTCTGGAAGGCAGATAGTCGTCAGGTCACCTTGCATGGGATTCAACTCGTTTGGGTTAGGAGGTTGGAATTAAGGTGCAGTTTTGGGCGACGAATCTTGTACCACATGAGCCTTCATCATACCGGTGGGTGGGTGAAAAGTAAATCGTTCAAACGGTGACAATCGAAGCGAATCAAGGCCGTAACTGGGGATGTCGGCGCGCCGACAATGGACGATTTCCCCTGATCAGGCCGGTGCGAATGCAGAAGATTGAGGCGATTGGTGAAGGTCGGTCTTCTGGTGGGTCACGGCTGTTTGATGAGAAAAAAGACCGGCGGGGCCAGGGCATAAACGCCAGGAGAAGGAAATGAGAGCCTGGTTGAGACAAGGAGAAGAAGAGAGGCGGAGACAGGGAGACAATTTCACGGAGTGTGTCGGCTTGAACGGACTCCGGTTGGGAGCCGCAGGAATGAGAGTATTGAATGTGTCTCCGTGTCTCCTTGTCTTCGTGTCCCCTTGTCCAGATCGGACGTTGTTCCCTTATCCTGGCGCTTATGCGGAGCCAGAGTGAAATTGAGTGCCGGTTAACTCGAAGTTGAGGATTTTTGGTTGCGTGCCGCTTCAAAAAGGTATTGTTGAGCCAGTCCTGCGAGTTGTCCAAATTGCTCCAGGGCAAACTGCCGCACGATGTGATCTGACGGTGACTGGCCTGGGAAGTAAAGGTCAATCATGATGCGTCTGATCCAGGTATCAATTGGAAAGACATCCCACCGGCCATATCCAAATAAGAGAATGCAATCCGAAACTTTGGGACCGACTCCAGGCAAACCAAGGAGTTGCTCTCGTAACTCAGCGGTTGAACACTGGCCGGCCTGTTGCCATTGGGAAGGCTGGTTGGCGATTTGACGGGCGAGCCCGATCAGATACTGGTCACGGTACCCGGTGCCACACTTTTCACGCAGAACCTCAGGCACTGCCTCGGCCAGTTGCTCCGGGGTTGGAAATGCAAAGGCAACTGACTGACCAGAAATCGGGGTGCCATAGGTACTGCACAGACGGTCCACGATATTGGAAATGCGGTTGATGTGATTATTGGCGGAAATGACAAAACTCACGATGACCTCAAACCAGTTCTGGTTGAGGAGTTTGAGTCCAGTGATGTCGCTGGTGGCCTGGGAAAATACCGGGTCCTGATTGAGGGTGGCCAGGGCACTGGCGTAGTCGCGACGAAGGTCAAAATAATGAAACACCTGAAGCGGAAATGGGGGAGTGCCGGTTGGCGAGGGGGCATCCTGGTGAACTCGAATGCCTCCATAGCTGACTGAAAGCCGCCAGACCTGTCCATTGACGATACCCCGATAGGTATTGTCATTGGGGAAATAGCGCCAGCGAAAAGCCTGTCCACCCAGCAGCGTCAGCGCGGGGTCAAATGAATGGGGTTGAAGTGGGATAAAATACCGCATTGGTCTGATAATTATTTTTTTGATGGTATTGAGGGTGGAGGGCTCAGGAGGGCCAGTTCCCGAAAGTGTTGATTGAGATATTTGTCACAGGGAACACAGATTGCACAACACACGAGTAAACTCGCAATCCCGGAAACCAGAATATCCCCGTTCGAAAACTTCATCAATCCAATTCCAACCGGCAGCGTCACCAACCCGACCAGCCCCACCCGAAGGATTCCCACCGCCAGACCTTTGTCGCGCAATTTCAATTTTGCCAGGCACTGAGGGCAGTCATAGCGGCTCCAGGGGGAGGTCAGAAAGCGGGCCCAGGAGAGGGTGAAAGGCTGGTGACACCAGGGACAGGTGAGCGGGGACAGGCGCGTGGAGGAAGCGAGCGGCGGAGCGGTTGAAATTTTTGGTTTCCTCCACGTCGCGAGTGGCACACCTCGCGATGGGAGTAGCAAAGGCTTTTCCATTCCACTTCCACATTCCACGCACACATCAGTGAATTCAGCATTCAATGTCCTGCATCGTGGGCAAATCATGGGTGAAGTATCCTTGGCAAAGATGGCTAACTGGTGAGTTTGCACACACATCTGGGGGCATACGCCAGTGGCTGTTGCTCAAGAGCCAGTTCAGGACTAGAATAACCGTCTTTTTTCATCCTTTCGATTGATTCTGGAGTCCTTCATGGCAATTGACCGGATTACGGTTCGTGGTGCCCGACAGCATAACCTTAAAAATATTAATCTTGAAATCCCTCGCAATACACTCACCGTGATTACGGGGTTAAGTGGTTCAGGGAAATCATCACTTGCATTTGATACCATCTATGCCGAAGGGCAGCGGCGATATGTTGATTCACTTTCAGCCTATGCCCGTCAGTTTTTAGATCAACTGGAACACCCTGATGTCGATTCGATTGAAGGACTGAGCCCTGCTATTTCAATTGATCAAAAAACGACCGGACGCAACCCTCGTTCAACGGTGGGCACGGTCACCGAAATTTATGATTACTTGAGGTTGTTGTACTCCTCGATTGGGACGCCCCATTGTCCTGAATGTGAGCAACCGATTACCCGCCAATCAGCCGAGCAAATTGTCCAGAGTATTTTGGAATTGCCGATTGGGGAGCGGGTCATGATTTTGGCGCCGTTGGTTCGTGGACGCAAAGGTGAATTTCAAAAAGAATTGGAAAAGCTGCAGAAAACGGGTTTTTCCCGGGCTCGAATTGATGGGGAACTTCGGTTTCTGGATGAAGAAATCCGACTGGATAAACGTCGCAACCACACCATTGAGGCTGTGATTGATCGAATTTTGATCAAGGATGGAATCCAAAAACGGTTGCTGGAATCCATCCATACGGCAGTGTCGATGACCGATGGGGTGGTGATGGTGGCGGTGGTGGATGGCGATGAGAAATTATATTCTCAAAAGATGGCTTGTCCAACCTGCGGGATCAATATGCCGGTGTTGGAACCACGGTCATTTTCCTTCAATAGCTCATTCGGCGCCTGTAAAACCTGTGCTGGTTTGGGAGTCACCACCGAAGTTGATCCGGCCCGGTTGGTCTTGGATCCCAAAAAGCCGCTGCCAAAACTTGAATTTGCGGTGGCCGATGGACATATCACCAACCAGTTGCGTGAAGGGTTGCTGGCACTGGTTCGACATCACCAAGTTGGGGCGAAACTGACCTATGCCGAGTTGCCCCAGACCATCAAAGACCAGTTTTTCAATGGACTCAAAGAGAAGATTGTTTTTGAGTATGCCGGGTATGAATATCGGAGTGTCTGGAATGGGGTGGTGAATCTGCTTCGGGAACGGTTTCATGACGCCCGAACTGACCGGTTACGCAATGAATTGGAAAGTCTGATCCTGCCCCGAACCTGCAGCGATTGTGACGGAAAGCGCCTCCGACCGGAAGCCCTGGCCGTTCGGGTTGGAAGCCGGGGAATTGCCGACCTGACCAGCACCGCGATTTCTGAAGCCGCCGAATGGTTTCACCATTTGAGAGTGTCCTCTCGGGAAGAAAAAATAGCCGGTCCCTTACTCAAAGAAATCCGGTCTCGCCTCTCCTTTTTAAATAAGGTCGGGCTGGGATATTTATCGCTCGACCGCCCGGCGGCTTCACTGTCAGGTGGAGAAGGGCAACGCATCCGCCTGGCCACGCAGGTTGGATCGTTGTTGCGAGGGGTTTTGTACGTTCTGGATGAGCCCAGCATTGGACTCCATCCCCGGGATACCAGCCGGCTCCTGGAGTCATTAGAACAGTTACGGGACCTTGGGAACACCGTGCTGGTGGTTGAACACGACGAAGAAACCATTCGGCGAGCTGATTTCGTGGTTGACCTGGGACCCGGCGCCGGTTCGCAGGGAGGGGAAATCGTTGCGGCTGGATCACCGGATCGGATCTCAGCTAACACAGCATCCATTACGGGTGGATTTCTTTCTGGGCGACTTTCAATCCCCGTACCCGCAACCCGACGACTGGTGAATGGGAAACATCTTTCGGTGCTCGGTGCCACGCATAACAATCTGAAAAAAGTGGATGTCCGATTTCCAATCGGAGTGTTTACCGTGGTCACGGGTGTTTCTGGGTCCGGGAAATCAAGTTTGGTGGGTGACATTTTATATCGCGGGCTGGCCAAACAAATTTATGGGAGCCTTTCGGTTCCAGGTGGCCATACTGGTATTGAAGGAATTGAGCATATTGATAAGGTGATTGAAATTGATCAATCGCCAATTGGGAGAACGCCACGATCAAACCCGGCCACCTATACCGGATTGTTCACCATGATTCGCGAACTCTACTCTGGTCTTCCTGAAGCCCGAGAGCGTGGGTATAAAGTCGGACGCTTCTCATTTAATGTCAAAGGTGGTCGGTGTGAGGCATGTCAAGGAGATGGGTTAAAACGAATTGAGATGAATTTTTTGCCCGATGTGTATGTCCAGTGTGATGTGTGTCAGGGGGCGCGCTACAACCGCGAAACACTGGCCGTCAGGTATCGAGGGTTATCAATTGCCGATATGCTCAATACCACGATCTCGGATGCGCTGGAGCTTCTCAACGCCATTCCCTCGATTAAGCAAAAATTGCAAACCCTCAATGAAGTGGGGTTGGGGTACCTGAAACTGGGACAATCAGCCACAATGTTATCTGGCGGGGAAGCCCAACGCATGAAACTGGCCAAAGAGTTATCCCGACGCGCCACTGGCCGAACCCTCTACATTTTAGATGAACCAACGACGGGATTACACTTTGAAGATGTGCGTAAATTACTGTATGTGTTACATCGTTTGGTGGATAATGGAAATACTGTAATCGTAATTGAGCATAATTTGGATGTAATTAAGTCAGCCGACTGGATTATTGACCTTGGTCCCGAAGGGGGGGCCATGGGGGGGCGTCTGATTGGGGAAGGACGGCCAGAAGAGATTGCCCGGCTCAAGAAATCACACACCGGGCAGGCGCTTCGAACGGTCCTGAGCCGGCCATCCAATTCCGGGGCAAAAGGGAAATCACGTTCGATTTCCCCAGAACACTGGGATGATGACGTGGTCGAGATGATGCCGGAAGAATGAGGCATGGCTGGAATTCAACCGATTACAGGTAATCCGTGATGGCTTAATTTCGATCAGGAATTTATCCCTCCCCATAAAAAAAGCCTGCGGATTGGAATCCGCAGGCTTGAGAGAGTAGAACAGGAAGCCCGTTGGAGGGCCTACTGGGAGGAGGAACTGTCAGTTGGGGGAGGATCTGAATTTTGTGGTTTGCGCTTGAGCGTTGGACGATCAGACGGTTGCGGAGGCTGGGATTGGTCATCAATATCTCCGGTCGCATCGGGATCAACTGGCGCGTTGGGATCGGTGGTTGGACGGCGTTTTAAAGTTGGCTTTTGCGGCGCGCCACTGCCTTGCCCCGAGCCACCATTGAGTCGCCGGTTATTGGTGGCATAGAGGGCGCCCAGTCGGCTTTTGACCCGGTTAAATTCAGATGTGTTCATGATGTACTCACCCTTGTCGGGGAACCGCGACATCAGATCTTTTACGCGTGTAATCCGGTCACCGTTGGCCGGGTGGGTTGAGTACAGCTTCGCCATCGTGCCAGGTTTGTTTTTTTCACGAGCCTGAAGTTTATCAAAAAAAGTCATCATGCTATTGGGGTCATACCCGCTGGCCCAGGCATACTGGATGCCAAGCATGTCGGCTTCAAATTCGGCATTTCGGCTGAATTTAAGAAAGGTCAATGGAATCAGCAGGTTCGCCCCATTTTGAGCCAGGACACCACCGAGTCCACCTAAAAAAATCAGCGGGATCGCACCAAACTGAAGCAGTTGTCCTTTGGAAACCTGTTCGGTTGAATGCCGGGCGGCAACGTGGGCAATTTCGTGAGCCATGACGCAGGCCAGTTCCGATTCATTTTCAGCCGCCAGAATCAAACCTTTATTGACGTAGAAAAAACCGCCAGGGAGGGCAAACGCATTGACTTCGTCAGAGTCGATAACCTTAATGGTGAATGGAACTTTTGAATCTGAATTCAGGACAATATTTTGACCGACCCGATTGACATACTCCGTAACCAGTGGGTCGGTGACAAATTTTAACTGGCGATCAAGGTCGGCGGCCAGTTGCTGGCCAATCGCCATTTCTTTTTCCATGGAATAAAATTGGATACTGCCTTTATTGATATTGCGCTTCCCAATTTTTTCAGGATCTTCTTTGGTATCAAGTTTTTTGGATTTGGTGTCTGCCAGCAGGCTCAGGCCTGGGGCAAGGAGCAAACACATCACCAGAAGCGAGAAGAGACGTGAGGCTTTCAAAAACATAAGCTGAATTCCTCGAAGTGAGCCAGAAATCAATCATTGATGGAATTTGGAGAGTGGTCAGTTCGGACTGGACACTTCCCGACAACAAACAGCATTCTAGCAAAGTCAAGATTAGACCAGGGTTAATGATGCATTAAAATCTTTTAATCTAATTTCGGCAAACACTTGCCAGAATTGCACCCTGTGGGGGGATGTGCTACATTCGCAAGCCATCTATGCCTCCGCAAAACATCAAATCCTACATCGATATTCAGCAACTTGACCAAATCAGCAACTTTCGAGAGGCCGAGGGGGAGCGGGTTGTTCGAGCATACCACTTTACCAGCGAATTAGGCCGGCTTGTGTCCCGCAATCTTGAAGCGATTGCCTCACCCCGGACGCCTGGCGCCATTCGCATTATTGCCGGTCCTCGTGGCGTTGGGAAAAGCCACCTGTTGATGCTGATTCAAACGCTGGCCTATAAACCGCGTGCCCGGGCACTTGTGGGGCAGGTTCCCCAGGTTTCGAATGCCGTTCGTCGGCTTGAAGGCAGCAGTTTTGTGGTGGTCCAGGTCTCAGGTCCACGTGGTTCGACCACGTTTGATTTTGGACTTGCACTCCGGGAAGCACTCAGACATTCGCCGGGTAACCCCATGGAGTTTGATGATACACAGTGGTATCTGGCGATTGAACATGGGCAAGTCTGTGAGTTGATCTGTAGTAAGTTGTTTCCAGGCATGGTCTTGCTGGTGACAATTGATGATGTCTCGGAAATTTTTCGGTCCGGAAAACGCGAACTGATTACCAATACCTATCGCTGGTTGTCATTGCTGGCGATGAAAGCCCGTGACCTGCCGATTGTCGTGCTGCTGGCACTTGACAGTGATGTTATTGATCCGCAATCCGGTCCGGCTGCCAGACTCACCGCCGATTACCAGGTGGATGCCCTCTCTCTGGAGAGTCTCCGCCGGATCGCCGATCAGGCATTGTTTCGAAAAAACCCCATCCAGCGGTCTGAACTGCAGGCATTATACCGTGAGGCATTGCGGCTACTCCCAAATTTTAAATGGAGCGAGCAGGAGTTTATCGAGATGTACCCGGTTCATCCGGTTGTGCTCGATGTCTCTCCCTCAATGTGCCAGTTCTGTGAAAGTTTTTCGCTGTTTGGGTTTATGAACGCAGCGGCGGGGCGTGCTCTTGGCCGGCGACCGCTCCAGCTCATCTCCCTCGACGAGTTGTTTGATCGGTTTGAATTTGATCTGCGACGCAATCCATTGTTGCAGCGAGGGTTGGAAGTCTATGATTTTCTCGCCAGTATTGTGATTCCGACGCTGGCCTTTGGCGACCGGCTCAAAGCGAAATTGATTCTCAAGGGCATTTTGTTATCGTCCATATCAGGTCGAACGGTGAACGCTTATGATCTGACCGATTCCCTCATGTTATATGAAGAACGGAGTACGGATCGAGAAGCCGCCTATCGCCAAACCTTTGCCATCCTGCAGCAGTTAGAAAATCTGGCTGAAGGACAATTGATTGGCAAGGAAGAGGGGATTTCCCGGCAGTATCAAATAACCATCGTCGAGCGGCTGGACCCAGAAGCCAAGCTCAATGCGGCAGCCGCTGAAATTGCCTATGATGACCCACGCCTGTGTGCCTTGCTGGTGACCCTGGGCGGAATTTGTTTTCAGGAATGGCCCTTTTCGGCGGATGCCTTATTGATGGCAAATGCGATTGAGCAACGAACAGAGGTCGCTGGGGCCTGGCGTGGTACCCATCGCAAAGGGGTTGTGGTCTTCAACCAGCCGGTTGAGCTGTCCATACTCCAACCGGTTCAGATTGAGCGCCACGAAGAGCGATTGACGCCAGATGCCATCTCGGTTGATGCTCAGGCGTTCGATGTCAAATCAACTGCCACAACCCCATCTGGGTTACAGGAAGCGATTACGACTGAAGTCAAAGTAACCTATACCTATCAGTGGGCCGAGGAAGGGTGCGAATTGGACTGGCAGGTATCGCTGCTGCCGGCGATCTACCCGGAAATTCCCGATAATGTACCGCTCATTCCCAGCTTATTATTTTGGAAGCCGGGGATGCTTGATGCCGCCGGGTGCGATATTTTGAAAAAGGCGTGGGTCGTTTACACACGGGGTGAGGAAGTTTTGGGAATTGAGGCGGCTGACCGCTTACAGTACCTTGAAATCCAAGTTCGCGAGTTATTTTTAAAGTTGTATATCGAGCAGGGCATGTTTGTCAGTGCCACGGGGGACCGGTATCCGGCCAAAAGTTTCTGGCCGGATGGAGCCCTCCAAAAGCGATTTGTTGATTTTGTTGGACTGTTGATTCAAACCCCGCTTGATAAGCGATTCCCACTTCATCCAGTTTTTAGATCACTGCTGACCGAACGTGAAGTCCGGCGCCTGGTCCTGGGGTTGATGGGAGGCTTGAATCCAACGGATGCCGCGGTTCAGGAATATGCCTTCAATTATGCCGCTCCCTTGCATATTGTGACGGAGCGGGAAGGGGTCTATCAGCTTGCGGTTGATCGTGATGAAGCCCTGAGTCAGCCATTTATCAGTGAGGTTTTGCGGCTGGTTGAAGCCAGTGCCTCCGGAGACCCCATCCCGGTTCAGGTGATTTACCAGACTCTGCGCCGCGAGCCATACGGGCTGCTGGAGCCGGTCCAGCAATTGATTATGATGGCACTGATTGCCGGCTGGCGGATTGAACTGATTGACGTTTCGGGGTTGCGGGTGTTTGGTGCCGCTGAATTAACCCAGGATGTCAGTTTTCGCCAATATGGCACCGTCCGTCGGACAGCCACGATCAGTTATTCCGCTGAGGTTTTGACTGAATGGTGCCGGTTATTGACGGAGCGACCGGATCTTCCAGAACTGACGGCGGTTCAGGCGCGGAAAATGATCCGTGAAGCGCTGGCTGGGTGGTACCAGCGCTGGTCAGACCTGAACCTGGCTGAGCGATTTAATTCCTTGCCGGTCGAAATGATGACCACCCGAACCTGGCAACTGATCATCACGTGCAAGCGCTATTTTGAAACAACATCCAATGCGGTAGAAGCTGTTTTGCACGAGCGAATCTCACTGGAAATGGGGCTCGCACGGATCGTTGAAGTTTTCTCAGCCAATCCGACCATTTTTCAGCGGGCCAGGCACGAGTTTCAACTGCTGGTTGAGTTCTTAAACTGGCTGCCCTATTACATTCGAGCAAAAACCTATACCCTGACGGCAGTTCAACTCAACAACGAGGAAATCAACGCCCATCGCCGTGAGTTGACTCACTTCTTTGATCATCCACACCGGCTGCTTGACGAGGATAAACGGCGACGATTTGAGGCGACGTTTCGGAGTTTTCAGGAGAAATTTACCACCCTGTATGCCACAAAACACGAAGATGCCATGACGAAGTTGGTCAACCTCGAAACCCTGGAAGAGTTTCTGGCAAGCCGTCTGTGGCGGACCTTTGAACTCGTCAGCCAGTTAAACATCGCCAATCCTCGATTTTTGGTCCTGGCGCAGGAAATGATCAAACTGATTCGTGAATCACATTGTATGCTTCCGGTACGGGATATTTTGGCGATTCAACCTTCCTGTTCATGTGGGTTTCGCGTCGGGTCTGTCACACCTGTTTCCTCAATGGTCGAAGATCTGAAACACCTGGTTCGGGCTGGGGTTGATTATCACCGGCGGTTAATACTGCAGTATCGCCCAAAACTCAGCCAGAATTTACGGACGGCTACCACGGCCACCGGGAGCCATAAAGATCAGGTTGGTGCTCTGCTGGCACTCATTAGTACTGGGGAATCAACCACCGCGATGACCATGACCCCTGGGATGGTTGAATTAATCAATGAGTTTCTGAAAGAGGAAACCCGTGTCATTCCAGCCTCTCCGCCAGCACCTTTTGTATTAGGTGATCGACTGACGAAAGCTGAGTTAAAAAACCGGCTCAATTCATGGCTGGAAAGTCTGCCGGATGATGGGGATCTGGCCTTTGAAATATCCGAATCGCCATTTGCCGGAGAAAACTAGCCCCGTGGTGAGGGCGGGGGCGAGAACAAAAAGGGAGAGTGGATCACAATCGTGATTCACTCTCCCTTTGGTATGTAAAGCGGAAGTCGTTGAGTTTAGCGGGAACTGGTCAGTTGATTGGCCGCTTCAACCGTAAAGTTGGTTTTGGGGGTCAGGGTTTGGCGTCCGACCCGATCCGTGACCGAGACCGTGACCTCATAATCACCAGGTTCAAGGTTGGCGAGTGGGATTGAGCGTCCTAAAATGATTTGTTGGCCACTTCCAGAAAGATCAGAAATTCCGTTGTTTCCATCTTCTTTGAGACGCAGCACTTCCTGTCCATTTTTAGAAATGATGTACTCAACATCAACTGCTGGCTGGAGGGTGGTTTGGTCGATCTGCACATTATACACCTGCAGATAGACGCCCAGATTTTGGTTGGTTTTGAACACTTGCGCCACATTTGGTCGGACCTTATTCGAACCGACAATAAACGGTCCCGCCGCCACCCGGCCCCGCAATGGCTCAAGCAGGTCGGCAATGATCAACGAACTGGTGACCATTTTTTCCTGGCTATACTGGGGAACTTCAAACCCATGATGGACCACGCCCGTGTGACCGCTGGTGATATCACGGACAACCATATCAATCTTATAGCGTCCTGGTGGCAGCACGACTGATTTTTGGTATACCGAGCTTTGTTGAATCCCTGAATCAAATTGGGATTCTGGGAAGGCAATCGTCGCGGGGTCTTCAAAAATGCCAGCTCGTTTTCCAGAAAGGGCCGTTATGCGGGCGAAAATATTGACCGTTGCCTGCTGGATGCCACCCACGTTTTTAAAACTTAAGTCACTATTTTTGACCTGGGTGGTAAAGACCATCACCCCCTGGGTTTCACCAGCTCGAATATAATCGGTTCGCAGGTTTAACGGAAGAACATCAAATTCGGTGAGTTGATCAACTTTTTCAAGTTTATCAGCCAATGCCCGATATTTGACCTGCGGGGCTTTTTGAAGATTGGCATAGAGGGAGAGTCGTTCAAAGGGCTGATCCTGAGCCCGGCGGACATATTGAGAATTGTTGCTATTGCCAGGACTAAAGTATGGACGGTCGCGCTTGGAGGTAATGCCGAGTTGTTCGTAGAGGGTCAACCCGCCATTGGGGGTAAACAACAACGCATCCTTTTCGTCCGGGCTTTGGGCAATCCGATATTCACCGCTACCGCTTGGGTCCACAAATTCAATTTCAATGCCAGACCCAATCCCATCAATAAAGCGGTAGAACCAGATTTCAAATGGAAACGTGGAGGTTTGACCCCCGCCCTGATAATAGGGGCGTTCATAGGGCCCCCCGGCTGGATGGGATTCAATGCTATCAGGAGGTCCGAAGGTGATATAGATCCGACCCCGATCTGTCTTCCACCCTGGGATCCCAGATGAAAACCGCTCGTTGGCGTAGGCTATGCGGCGGTAATATTCGTCAAGATATTCATTTTCGGTTGTATCGGGATCCGGATCCCGTCGCAACCAGAATTGTTCAATAAATTCCTCCCGTTCTTCATCGGTGAGGAGCTTTTTGAAGGCATCGCGTTCTTCCTTGGTGATGATGTACCGGACATCGTCATCAAGCCATTTTTGATAGACTTTCTCAATCTCAACCTTTCGTTTCTGCTTCTTTTTTTCACCTTCTTGCCTGGCCTGCAAAGGGGTTGAAGCCAGACACAGGAGCATCAACGCGAAACACATGATGCGGTAGGCAATTCGGTGCGTGGTTGGAGAGGGATTGGGATGGTTCATCGTCATAGGTAGAATTCCTTGCAGAAATCGGGCTGTCGGAAAGACAGCCGCCAAAGGTCCGTCTGTTTGAACAATTCACCGGAGCATTCGGTGGGTACGATTGGTGTATACCAGGAAAGGTTCAACCCACCTGATTATTCTTGAGCCGTGGCGACGGCGGTAACCGGAAGCGAATCCATTATTCCAGCTCGCCGACGAAGAACAAAGGAAACAAGAATAAATAACAAACCTGCGAGGGCATTGGCAATGATCGTCAGGAAAAGTGCGCTTCGCAGACCCCCTGTGGCACTCAACCGGTCTGAGAGATATCCAATAATCGCTGGGGCTGGGGTATCGCCCAAAATGTGGATCCCGAACATGTAGAGTGCAATGGCCGTTCCGCGAAGACTGGCGGGTACAATTTCACCCACAATGGCGGCGACGGGACCGTGATACCAGCCCATAAAATAAGAAATAAAGAAGGTTGCAATCACAAATTCCGTGGAATTAGTGGTATTGATACCCCAAATCATAAATGGAACGGTGACCAGAAATGCAAATGCCAGAACCATCGCCCGGCCTCCGGGGTTTTTTGTATGCAACCAGTCAGCGATGACCCCCCCGGAAATAACCCCCAACAATCCAGCACTGATTCCCACCGCCCCAAGGGTAATGGCCCCTTTGCCCACATCGAAGCCGTGATATCGGGAAAGGAAGGTTGGCAGCCAGTGGACCAGAGCCCCAGCCGAAAAAGTGACACAGGCCGCAGCTAAAATGACGACCCAGAGGGAGGCAATGGAAAGAACACTGGAGAAATGGTGTTTTTCTTTGTAGTCCTGTCCCCGAACTGGTTCTTTGACCAGCCAGTTCACCACGGTTAATGCCAGTCCCGGTAACCCAACCACAAAAAAGCAGGCCTGCCAGCCAAGGTATTTTCCAAGAATGCCCCCAACGACCAGTCCACAGGCGCCGCCGACAAAAAGGCCGGCATTAAAAATACCAATGACTTTCCCCCACTCCGCTTTGGGAAACAAATCATTCAACATGGAGGTTGCCGCTGGGGCATAGGCGGCTTCGCCGACCCCAATGGCTGCCCGAGCCCCCATTAATTGCCAGAAGGAATTGGCCAGACCTGAAAACACGGTGGCGACACTCCAAAAGCCCAATCCGAGAGCCACAATTTTCCGACGTTCCCATCGGTCAGCCAGCACCCCCAATGGGATAGCCATCAAAGAGTGGACAATCATAAATCCAGTGCCAAGCAATCCAAGTTGACTGTCCGAAAGATGGAGGTCTTGTTGAATCAATGGGAGTAACGGAGCAACGACCTGGCGGTCCACATAATTGACAAACTGAGTCAGGGTCAAAATAAGAAGGACATACCAGGCATATCGGCGACTGTGGGTCATAGTTCAAAGTAGTTTGGAGAGACGAGAGGTAGATTGTTCTTGCTGGGCCAGGAAGGGCAGCACCCAAATTCCTAAAAAGGAGAGAGACGGCTAAGACCGTCAGTACCGGATGAAATCACGGGTGCAAGGTCAACTTTCCCACATTGTAGGTTGATCATTTGGGGAGGCGCAAGGTTGCTTGGTACTAGACTGGTGTAAAAAGGATGAACGGATGGGGACGTCCTCTGCCCAGTGTCTCGAAAGCAGTTTGTGGCGTGGGGTGGTTAACACCTAAAAGGGGATTCGGGAAAGAATGGCATCCGCCGTCAGGCAGCATTGGCGCAGGTGGAAGACATCATGCACCCGAACCAGGTGAACACCCTGCTGAATCGCCAGCGTGATGCTGGTTGCTGACCCCCAACCACGTTCAGACGGGGTACCTTGAGTTAAAATTTTTCCAAGAAACGATTTTTGAGACGTGCCAACCAGAAGCGGAAACCCTAAATCAGCAAAATGACTCAGGTGGGAATGGATACGAAGGTTGTCCTCAAAGGATTTCCCGAACCCAATCCCTGGGTCAATGACGATTGAATGAGCTGAAATCCCGGCCTGAAGTGCCAGTTCAATACTGGCTTTCAACCCTGTGCGGACGGTTTCGAGGATATTGGCAACCGGTGGGTGGTGGTGGAGGTGCCCTGGTGTTCCCCGGCTATGCATGAGGATAACTCCAGCCCTGGATTTTGCAATTACATTACGGAGATGATGGTCGTAGTGTAAGCCTGTAATATCGTTGATAATTGAGGCGCCTGAAGTGAGCGCTTTCTCAGCCACCGATGCCTTGTAGGTATCCACTGAAATCGGAATCTGAAGTATTGGGCGCAAGGCCTCGATGACTGGCAGAATCCGGCTCAATTCTTCGTCTGCCGTGATTGGAGCCGCGCCTGGTCGAGTAGACTCGGCACCGAGATCAATGATGTCAGCACCATCGTTGGCTAACTGTAAGGCATGTTCAACTGCCCGAGATGGCTCGTAATACTGACCTCCGTCAGAAAACGAATCGGGTGTAATGTTTACGATGCCCATAATGAACGTTCGCTGGCCGAGGTGAAGGGGGTGCTGGGGGAGTTGCCATTCAAAGAGCCGTCGTCTTGGAGCCAGGTGTGCCTGCACGCAGTGTAATGCTGCCCGGTTGCCGTGCCAGACCAAATGGATCAGAGCTTCGTCAAACGTCACCCACTGCGCGGATTCATGTTCTTTGGGATCAATTTTGATCGTTGCCGTTGGGGATGCCAAAAATCCATAGGCAAACTCATCATTGTGGGTTGTCCCTGGAGGGTAGTTCACCAGCCATTCTGCCCGAAGCGGGTAGCTGTGCATATGGCCAGCATCAAATAAGAAACCGTCATCAGGTGTAAGCCCTGTTTCTTCGCCTAGTTCCCGCCGTGCGGTGGCTTCAATCGTTTCTCCTGGTTCCACGCGTCCAGTAATGGGTTGCCAGAAATGGCCGCGTGACTCAATTCGACGCAGAAGGAGAACTTCAAAGTTGGGGGTGATTTGATCAGTCTCAAGCCGGCGAACAACAAAAATTTGAACTGATTTGGGAACACGAAAAACTTTGGATGGTTCGGTTGGCATTGAGTAAATAGATGGAAGAGATCACTGAAAGGGGGTGCATTGAACTTGGGGTCGAGATGCAGACGGAATCAATTAGCGATTTTTGGCAACTTGAAACCTGGGATTGGCTACTTCTTCAATGAGTGCATACAGGGCTGGGTCAAGCTTCCGGAGTTCATCACGGGTGTGACGACCAGTGATTCCCAGACCTGGTCGTTTGGAGATGGAAACATACGCTTCATACCCCTGCGCGAAGTATTCCCATTCATTGGCGGCGGCATAATAATCAAGGGTGCGACCTTCTCGAACTGCTCGGGCATACAGCGCCTGAATCCGTTCAAGCAATGGTTTGTCAAATACACTGCTGTGAACTTGATGAGCAAATTCGTGGGCAATGGTATTAAAGCCGCCCTGTTCGACCACGTTCAGGTATTCGATCCCAGAGACCGTGACCAGGCCTCCAACTCCACGAATACTGCTGTAATACCGACCATCAAAGGTGGTTCGATCTTCAAGCATTTCATACCCGGCGATTTCAGGAAGTTGCCGATCCAGGGGGAGCAGGTAATGCTTGGCGCCCCGCCGTTTCAATTCCGGAAGCAAATGCGCAAAAGGCGACACCGAAAGATTGATGATTCGTTGTTGCTCAGTTGAAAGGCCAAAGTAATTGACGAAAACCTCACCGATGTCAGTGGGGGAGGTTTGATCAGACGGAAGCGGAAGGCTGGGTAAATTCATTCCAACGGCTTTTCGAGCACGTTCATGAAGTTCTGCATGTGCAAGACTTAACTGGAGCTGAGCTAATGCATTTTCTGGGTCAATCGAAGTCGCCTGTTCGGCAGCAACTGCTGCCAGTTCCAGGTTGCCTTCAGATAGTGCGCAGGCACCAAGTCCAAGGTAGGCCTGGAGAAAGTCTGGCGAAAGTTGAGTGGCCTGTTCGTACGCCTCGATGGCCCGCCCGGTTTCTTTTTGGCGAGCCAGATTTGAAGCTTTCTCAAAATATTTTCGGGCTTCAGGTGAAACAGCGGGAACTGCCCTACGGCTGCGGATATATTGCGAGAAAAGCCTTCGAATGCGAGCGTTATATGGGTTCAGATCAAGTACTTCTTGAGCTAGTTTTCGAACCCCATCAGGGTTTCGTTCAATCACTCGGACTGAGCACAAAACGGATTTTGCTTCTAAGTTGAATGGGTCCAGGTCCAGGGCACGCTGTGCGGCGGAGGCCGCCTGAGGGCAGCGATTTTGCTCAAGAAAAACCTTGGCTAAGGTTGAGTAAACCGCTGAATCATTTGGTCTTTTTGATGATAGCTTTGTAAGGATGTTTTCACTTTGAAGGTAATCACGATTGAGGAGTGCCACGGTGGCCTTCCCAAGCCAGGCTCTTGAATCCTGAGGCGAAATTTGAAGTATTTTATCAAAGAACTGTCCGGCAGTGACTGGATCTTCAATGGTTAAATAAAGTATCCCGTAAGAATTGAGTAATGACAGATAGGTTTCGTCAATTACCTTGGGAGCAGATGGCTCAGCCTCCAATCGTGTTTGAGCCAGGAACGAGGCTTGATGCAATAATCCAAGCGATTGTTGGTAATCCAGTTTAATTCGAGCAATTTCGGCCAGCCCTAAGAGCGCTGAGATATTGTTTTTATCCGCCACACGAGCCGTTTCAAATGCTCTCTCGGCTTCATCTAAATGCCATCTTTGCCGGAGTGTGGCCGCCCGCCGGGTGTATTCGGCAGCTATTTCACTGGGATGGGCCGATTGGGCTTGAATCGGGAGTGGGGAAAGAATAACGGCAAAGCCAATAAGGAAAAGAACGTACACAAGACCACGAAAGTGGTTGGTCCCAGGAACAGAGATAATGGGAAGGTGAAATATGCGTTCTTTCATGACGATATGGATCGTGGGCTCCTGTAAATAAACGAACCTGAAAGATTGAAATCGAATGGATGTCCTTGGGCCACATCGAGTGAGTAGATGGTAATTTGCTCCAGGTTGGTCAACACAGTGGTTGATCCCTCAAGGCAGCCTTCAATTTCATCAGGCCAAATTGTTTGGATTGAGTGGGCAGAAAAACGAGAAACACAGAGATTTGAATGGGGATGGTGTTTCTGTTTGGTGGAGATTTTGGATTTCTCCAACCACTAAAATAATACTGAATGTGAAATCAATCAATCAATTTTTTGAATGACTATTCAGTATTTCGGAAATTTACCCCTGATCTTGGCTGAGAAAGGGTTCTTTCTTCCGGAACCCCGTGATTGCCCCCATATTTCACCGAAAAAACAACCAGACTGCAAAAATCAAAGCGTGGCATCCCCAAAGTCCCAGGGCAAATTTCCATTGGGCCTGGATGATTCCATAGGGGTTTTTCATTTCATAAAGATAGGCAGGGAGGAGGTTAAAGTTTGCGGCCATCGGGGAAAGCAAGGTACCGCAACTTCCAGCCGTCAGACCCAAAATAGCGACAAACGCGGGGTCAAGCGAAAATGGAAGAATAACCAGTGGGATTCCAATTCCCACGGTAATCACTGCGAAGGCAGCAAAGGAATTTCCCATAATCGCTGTAAAAAAAGTCATGGCCGCAAAATATACGATACCCGCGAGAAACGGGTGATTGGCTGGAATGCAAGAAGAGAAATATCCGGCGAGCAAGGTACCGACTCCGGCACTGGTAAACAGAGTGCCGAGCGCTGCCAGAAGTTGAGGCAGGATATTGAGTGGCCCGATTTCTTCAGTGAGTTTGGCACCCGCTTCAGCCAGTTCCACCAACCGTTGGGATGTTACCCAGTAGGCAATACCCATTGCGACGAGACCGCTCACACCCAGTCCGATTAACGCTCCGGTTGAGCTGTCGCGTCCTATCCATCGGTAAATAAAAGCAACGGCAAAGGTGATAACCGGAATTGCCAAAACCGGCCAGAGGATCGCGGTTGGGATTTTGGAACTCAGGCCGGGCAGGGAAGCTTGAGCTGGATGCGCCTCGGTTTGACGAGATTGAGATGGATCTGGGGGCAGTTCCACTCGGATGGAGGCTGGGCGGATAATCCCGCAAGCATCAAGCATGACTAAAATTGCCACTCCGATACCAATGATGGCATATCCACCATATGGAATTTTTTCGGGGAGGAAAAAAATACCCCCAAGCAATGCCCAGTATCCTGCATTGGCAAGCCGATGTCGGCGTCCTGGTGTGGTAATGATAATTACCGAGATTGCGATGAGGGTAATTGCGATAATTAGGTAGATAGAGTGAAGTGTAAGGACTGGTGTAATTATTTTCCGGAGCATATAGTGAAATTCGGCTGTGGAGTAATTATCTTTTATTGCGATTGAGGTGTAAAAATTGGATTACAGATAAAAGGAGAGAGCATATCACGATAGGAATCGCATCAATTGCAATGGCAACAGGTGTGGTGTCGAGACCAGCGTCTTTTAAAACCTTGTAAACGAGCAGGCATCCAGCCGAAGCCGGGAACAGATTTTGGCCAAAAAAATTGCCATAGTTTTCGCTTGCCCCAAGGTTTCCTTTGATCTGCTCTGATTGCTGTGAAGCGACGTCTGATGAGGTCATACCAAATGCCATCGGAAGAATCAGAGGTCGCCCAAACACGGCATGGCCGCTGACCCGCAAGCCTGAAGCGCCAATGAGAACTCGAATAAACTGGTACACCCAGAAGAGTGATCCGATAGCTGTCAGACGCAGTTTCTTGATCAGATTTGAGGCTACCTGATGCAATCCATACCGTTCGGCAAGCCCGATTGCAGGTAACGTGATCAGGTAAAGTGAAATGAGCCTGCCATCCAGAAACGCTTTGCCAAGGGTATCGAAGATGCCTGGGACTGCTTCAGTCCCGATCAAAGGCATACCGGCGAGGAGTCCAGTGGCAATCCCAGCAATCAGAACAACTGGGCCAGTTTTTAATTTGAAAATGAGTCCGATAATAATAATTAAAATCCCAAGTAGCTTAAGTTCTGGTATCACAAACGTACTCCTCCAGGTGAAGGATGGATGCTTTCCGAAGGTGCAAGGGGGGAAACCGCAAAGGTCACCGAGTATGCGGCAAGCCGACTGATTTGGGCAATCCCCAGATGATGGAAACAAAAACTGGGCTGGATAAAAATATCAGGAAGCCCATTGAACGCAGTCGTGGAACTGGTATCTGGATCTGGTTCATGACGCGTTTATCCGCGGAAAGGAAATGATCTCCTCCTGAGCCAGAGGAAGGATTTAACCATGTCTAAAAGTTGTATCCTGATATTGGAACCAGAATTGAAAACCTTGTTGGGTGAATTTCACCTCAGTTAACTGAAGGAATGAACTTATGCCAGGTTGCCGTTACAGGAGTGGTTTTGTTGCAGTGAGTGATACACCTGTTCGCCGGGACTGACTTGTGTAAAATGTTCCGGCATACAAATATGTGAGACCTTGAAGCTTGAAGTAATTCGAATCTGCCTCTGCACGTCGAGACATGAGATCGTGATCTGACCTCGCCTACAAACTGGGTGCTCCTTATATAGAAAGAGCACTTTTCTGAAGTGTTGATTTCTAAACAGCAGAGTCTTTTTCCTGAGGTGATTGAATATGTCCTGGATTCCTAATGATCTGAAAGAAAGTATTTTTAACGGTTTATGTACTCACATCGATACTCTGGGAACGCGTTTTTTAGGAGAGCAAAACCAAATTTGGTTTGAACAATGGCGCACCGACCGGGCTTCCAAAAAGGAATTGAGTGAGGCTCTTGAACGGGCAGCCCGGCGGCTGGTTGAACGCTTTGATTCGCCTGAAGCTCAGGCGCTTATCCAGGATCGGTATTTTTATGAACGCGAGGATGTCAAAGCCGCGATTGGTGAATTGGTCGCTCACCCCTTTGACCAGGATGCTGTCAAAACAGTTGAGCGCATTTTGTCATCCGTGATGCCGGATCATTCAGGCGGTCAGCAGGCTGACGCCGCCCAATATTTTCTCCAATGTTTGCTTGAAGAACTATGTTCAGTCAAGAAACTCCGTGAATTGCTTTCCCTGGTGTATCAGCAGAAGTCAGTGGAGCTTGAGACGACGCACGTTGAACTCAGTCAGAAGACTTTGGACTTGCTTGATCGTCGGCTGCCAATTCCGCCTGATATTCAAAAAGCACAACAACAGTATCTGGATTATGTTGTGAACCTGCATTGTACTCTTGGGTCACAAGGAATTATGCAAACTGCGCGTTCGGTGACACTCCCCCTTGACGAGGTATTTGTCAGGCTGACTTGTGAAAAAGAAGAGACTGATCCAACTCAACTCAAAAGAAAGGTGAGTAAGTTAAGATCAGGAATTGTGGAAGGCAATGTACCCTCTGAGATTTCAATCATGGTCTCAGCCGAATCCGATCTGGCAGAGGACTGGTTCCTGCACCAGCACCTACAGACTGTTGAGCATTCTGATGGAATTGAATTGTCCACCACCATTGCCAATCATTCATACGTTGTCATCCTGGGTGACCCTGGTTCCGGCAAAACGACATTGCTCCGGTTTCTGGCGCTTCATTTCGTTCGTCAATTTCGAGATTCTGGTTCAACTGGAATCGTGACTGATAAAGATGGTCAATTGTATGGACGTGCTCGATTCCCGATCCTGGTTCGGATTTCTGCTTATGCTGAAGCGTTACGACTCAATCGCAATACAGCATTGAGGGATTTTTTAACCGTGCCGTTTGGAGATACTGGGATTGAGTTGATCGTGTTGAAGGGTGTTTTTGAGAGTGTGTTGCAACAAGGAAAAGCACTATTGTTATTGGATGGACTGGATGAGGTGATTGAGCATCAGGATCGGAATTTGATTTCACAGCGAATTTCCAGTTTGGTATCGGCTGTTCCTCGCGAGAATCGTTTTGTGGTGACCAGTCGCATTGCCGGATATCGGGTTGCCAGACTGGGAGGGGATTTTCAACAATTTACATTGAGAAAATTTCAACGCCCCCAGATTGAGACTTTTTTAAACAGATGGTGTGTGGCGGTTGAGCGATTCCATCGTCCTGATTTAGAGCCATCTGAATTGAGTCGGTCAGCTCAGCCAGAAATTGATGGAATTTTGCAAGCGGTTGATGAAAACCGTGGTGTTATGGAATTAGCCTCAAACCCACTCATGCTGACCATTCTGGCATTGATTCACCGGAATGGAAGCCGGCTTCCGAGCCGTCGAATTGAACTTTATGACCTGGCCGTCAAAACTCTTCTCAAGGATTGGCAGATTCATCGTGGGTTAGATTCAAAACAAATTGTGAAAGAAAGTGAGGTGCAATTGTTTTTAGCACCTCTAGCCTACTGGATTCACCAGGAGAAACCAACTGGATTGGTCAAAACCAGTGAAGTGAAAGCCAAATTGATGCAGTTTCTGGCTCACTCGCGCCAGGTTTCAGTTGAAGATGAGACAATCGAAGAAGCGGTTGACGATTTTTTGCGACGAGTCAGAGAGCATACCGGAGTTTTTGTCGAGCGAACTGCTGATCGATATGGATTTTTGCACCTGACCTTTGAGGAATATTTTGTGGCGCGTGAAATTACTCGTCGAGCCAGAGAGTCAGCGGCAAAAATGTATCCGTACCGCCATCATCCACGATGGCGGGAAGCTATACTCCTGGCGATTGGGTATATTAGCACTGACCGTCCGGAAGATGCTTCGGAGCTTATTCAGACCGCAATTCTGGGGAAAGGTGAAGAGGCACAAAAATTAGGCTTTGCTGCAAGTCTATTTGAAGAGGTGCTGCATCGGGACTTGCTGGTTGCCTACGGTGTCTGGGTGACTGTGATTCAACTGAATCAGTCTTTCGCAAACAAATCGTGAATAGGTTGATTGAAGTTTACTTTGAAAGCACAAACTGGCAACTTGATAAAAAAGTCGAGCAAACCTTGGAAAGGCTCAAAGGAAGTGACCTCGAAGCAGATGTTGTTGGTCTGGCGTTGAGTCACCTTGAAGATGAGGATGATCAGAAAAGAGCAAAAGCAATTGCCATCTTGGGGAAATTAGCTTTTTCAACTCCGCAGATTGTAAATCGAATCTTTGACAAGCTGGCGGATGAAAGTAAAAGAGTTCGATTTCGGGTTATTGAGTATCTTGGCGAGTTAGGAACTCCCACCCCAGAAATACTCAGGGGGGTGTTTTCTAAAATCAATGATACTGACGAAGCTGAAATGACGCTTTCCCTTATTTTGAAATTAAAGGAAATAACCCCTGAAATTGAGTCTGTACTCGAAGAATATCTGGAAAACGGGGAATTTATCCTTCAGCTTTTCATAGCTATACGGGCACGCAGTTTTCGAAATGCTGCAGTGAAATTTTCGCGAGGGTTAATTGAGAGAATGAAAGGATTAAGTGGAACTGAAAAAAGTCAAGTTATTTTATTGATTGGGTTAGTCAACCCAGATAGTGATGAGGTTGTAAAAGTACTTATCGAACAATTGGATGATCAAAGTGAGGCGGTTCGCCAGAAAGCCGTTGGGGCTTTGGGTAGTAAAAACACAAACACAAAAACTATAAAGAGCTTATTGAAATGCCTGGAGGATAATGATGATGGGGTGAGGGGGCAGGCAGTGGAGGCTCTTGGGGAAACAAGAGTCCTTACTCAAGAGATTGGCCTCAAGTTGATTGAAATGCTAACTGACAAAAAACGACAGGTTCAGTATTCGGCTGCAAAAAGCCTGAAACAATTGAATATTGTCTCTTCCCAGGTTGCGGAATCCCTGTTGGTACGTTTTACAGTCGGTACTCAAGAAGATGTGATTTGTACCCTTGAGTTGCTTGGGGTCCTCGGGGTTTTGACTCCGCGAATTGAAGAAAATCTCTTGGGGTACCTGAAAGATGAGCGCGGTGAAGTTCGGAAAGAGGCGCTCAAAACACTGTGTAAATTGAATTCCAAATCAAAGATTGTGCTTGAAATGGTGACAACTGCATTGGAAGATCAAAGTGAAATAGTTTACCAGGAGGCGATTCAGTTGGTTGGGAAATATCAGTTCATGACCCCTGGAATCCTATGCCGGCTAGAGAATCTCCTGGAGAATGAAACTGAAAAGATTCGGGCTGAAGTTCTCTATACCATTCAGAAACTCAAGGTCATCAATGAAGGATTATTGAAAAAACTTACCGAAAAGATCATAGATGAGAGTGAACTGGTTGGTGCCTTGGCCGCTTTCACCCTGGCACAATGTATAAAGTCACAGCCGATTCAATCTGATGAAATGAAATCTCGGATCTTGAAGCACACGTTCTCGGCATTTCAGAGATGTAGCCGAGAATCCCGAATTAGAATGGAATCGGGGCTATTTCAAACTGGTTACGAGGTGCTGTGGGAATCGCTATGGCAGATATGCGAGGTTTTTGAGGTTTAGTTTTTGAGGGTTTGGTCATCATGTATTGATCAAGAAAAGCCCGTTGTTAAGTCAGCTAAACCTGATTGATGCAAACCCTGATGGACTTATCAACGAACCATAAAAGCCTATGTCGGCGCGCCGACATAGGCTTTTATGGTTTATGTAAAATATTGATTTTAAATAAGTTACCGTATTTACTGCTTTTGTTTTTGAGAGTATTCGCGGCCTTGATATTTCCGCCGACAAAGTTCGCCGACATTTTTCGCAGAAAGAAACCAGAAGAAGTTTATCCAGGGAAAAACGATGGTGAATCTTCCATCTTTCTCGACGGGTATGCTTTGAAGGTTGGTCTGATAAACTGGGAAGGATGGTCAATGGACAATCTTTTTGAGGTGCGAACCTGATTTCAAGAAGGCTGATGTTCGAAGTCGAGCCGTGAGGTTGCTTATCAGGATCAGTAAAACTACAGGTGCTGATCTGGTGTTCGACTTGGCCTTTGGTGAAGCGGGTAGGCTCGCTTGCTTGCGAAGCTGGCAAAAGAATCAAACCAGGAGGCCGATGTCAGTCAGGCGTACAAAATAAAAGACAGCCGGGATATCACCGGTAGAGGCGTTTCATTGACTCTTTTAAGAGGAAAGAGAACTCACGTCGTGATTCTTCTTTGAGGCATTGGGTGACCGCTTTTTCAGCCGCGGCGGTTTGCCATCCCAGATTGACCAGGGCTGAAACCAGATCCGATTTAAGAAGCGTTTCCTGGTGTTGATCCTGGCCTGGTTCTGGCGTTGAAGTTGTGGTTGTGGTTCCACCTGTCTCTAGTACGGAAAGTGCGGTGAGCTTATCACGAAGTTCAACGACAAGTCGCTCGGCTGTTTTTTTGCCAATCCCTGGAATGCCAGAAAGCCGTCGGATATCTCCATTTTTCAAAGCTGAAATAAGCTCATCAATGGTGAGTCCTGAGAGGATAGTGAGCGCTAATTTCGGGCCAACACCAGAAACCGATATGAGTCTGATAAAGACCTCTTTTTCGAGTTTTGTGCTAAAACCGTAGAGAATCAGGGCATCTTCACGAACGATCATTTGGATGTAGAGGGAGAGTGCGGATCCGCTTTCGCCAGCTTGATAGAAGGTAGAAAGCGGGATGAATACCTCATACCCAATGCCTGCAACATCAACGATAAAATTCGATGGATTTTTTTCAAGTAATTTGCCAGTCAGAAACGCAATCATAAGAAAATAATTTGAAATGGAAAGAAGAGGAGTGTCAGGTTGGCTGAACCCTACTTGAAATCAAAGCCGGGGATCAAGTGGAATCCAGGCTGCCAGGTAAGGGAAGATCGTGCTGGATATTGAATGTGATTACATATATAGATAAAGTTAAAATATCGTTGTAAGCATAATCTGTAATTAGTTTAAATTACATAAATTATCTAATTTTTCTCTTTGGAAAATATGGAAATACATTTATGTAATCAATGAAAATAATTGTAAATACTCTGTTAAAGTTGAGCCTGAATCGAAGGAGCTGGATATCCCTGGTTGAAATTCCCATCTGTTTGGGGAAAGATGGGAGAGACTTCAAGATCAATCCAAATTCCTTTTCCATCCCAAAGAAAAATGAAGCTCATGAAACGCATTTTAATCGTCGATGACGATATCGAATTTCGACAAGTTTTAGAGCAGTTAATGCTCCACGAAGGCCACTGGGTAAGGGTGGCTGAATCCTCAGCCACAGCCATCCAGTTGTTCCGCGATATGGCGGCTACCCCTCAGCCGTTTGACCTGGTGATATCGGATATGATGCTGGGTGATGGGTCGGGCCTGGATGTGCTTAGTGTGGTGCGAGAGGTAACCACGGACACCCCCTTTATCTTCGTGACCGCCTTTGGTTCGATGGAATCCGTGGCTGAAGCGATCCGCAAAGATGTGTTTGACTATGTTGCCAAGCCATTTGATGCTGGTGAATTATTGCGGGTCGTGAGACGAGCTTTATCAAAGCTTTCAACTGAGATTGAACCAACCCTTGAAGTCCCCGATTCAGTGGCGGGAAGCCTGAAAATCATCGGGAGCAGCCCACCCATGATTGAGCTTTACAAGGCGGTTGCGCGGGTCTCGGCAACTGACTCCACCGTCTTGATGTCAGGCGAATCCGGAACAGGAAAGGAACTGGTTGCCCGGGCAATTCACAACAATTCCTTGCGAGCCCACCGCCCTTTTATAGGCGTCAATTGCGGCGCCTTTCCTGAGACTCTGCTGGAAAGCGAGTTATTTGGACATGTGAAAGGCTCGTTCACCGGTGCCAATACAGAGCGAATCGGAATCTTTGAAGCGGCGGCTGGCGGAACCGTTTTTTTAGATGAAATCTCTGAAACCTCGCCGAATTTCCAGGTGAAATTGCTGCGAGTTCTACAGGAGCACCGTATTCGTCCGGTTGGGTCAAATCAGGAACGAACCGTCAATGTACGATGGCTGGCCGCAACCAACCAGCCACTGACGACCCTGGCTCAGTCAGCTACCTTCCGTCGGGATCTTTTTTACCGATTGAGTGTGATTAATTTGCGCCTGCCTCCATTACGGGAGCGTCGAGAGGATATCCCGCTTCTGGTCGAGTATTTTGTCCAGCGGTTTAATTCCCGTCAGCGAAAGGCCGTTCGGCTGGCTGAGGTCACGATGGACTGGCTGGTGAGGCAAGATTGGCTGGGAAACGTTCGTGAGCTTGAGCACGCGGTTGAGCGGGCGGTTACGATGAACATCACCGGGGAGTTAATCCCGCAGGATTTTCTTCAATTTGGATTGTTTGACATGTCGCCACCAGCCACCAACCAGCCGCCGGTTAGTCAGGCAACAGGGATAACCAGTTGGGTATGCCTGCTTCCTAAAACGCTGGATGAAGTAGAAAGAGAGCATTTACTGGTGACGTTGAGCTATACCCAGGGCAACAAAGTCCGGGCAGCCGAGCTTTTAGGCATCGGACGGTGGTCTCTGTACCGAAAAGCCCGGCGACTTGGTATTAATCTTGGGGCTGATAATGATTTTTCTAAGGAATAACAAGAAAGGTAAAACCGAATGACCCTACATTTTTCGTGCGATCCGAACCCGGACGTTCTTCACACGCCAGTGTCTTCAGGTTCTCAGCCATTACTGAAATGGAGCCAGGTTCGAAGTCTTGAAAAGGTCCTGCCGTTGAACCGCGCTTTTTTAGTTTTTTTCCTGGTAATCTGGGGAGGCTGGTGGATTTCAACTTGCCCGATACAGGCAGCGACCGACACTCAGTTTTGGGAAGTCTTTCGTCAGGCTGATGTTTTGAAAGGAACGATGACAAACTTGTCGGTTTCTGATCGGGGGAGACTGTCGTTGTCACCACGCAACGAGGTCGTCTTTGATACCCGGCAGCCGTATATCTGGTCCTGTGCACGCGACGGACAGGGGACGACCTACGTCGGAACCGGACACGAGGGGCAGGTGTATCGAATTGACCCGGCTGGCCAGTCAAAACTGATCGCCGACTTTGACGAGCTGGATGTAACCGCTCTGGCAGTGGGGTCCAAAGGTACTCTCTGGGCGGCAACATCTCCCAATGGGAAAGTTTATCAAATTGAATCAGATGGAACCCGCACGGTGTTTTTTAATCCGGAAGAGAAATATATTTGGGCATTAGAGACAACTGATCGTGGCGAACTGATCGTGGCAACAGGGGACAAAGGCATCGTTTATCGGGTGGATCCATCCGGCAAAAGCGTGGTGGTGTTTGATTCCACCGAAGTCAATATTACTTCCCTGGCGGTGGATCGTCTGGGGAATATTTACGCCGGGAGTGATCCGGGTGGGGTTGTGTACCGCATCGAAGGCCCTGGGAAAGCCTTTGCGGTGTTTGATTCCGCTCTGAGGGAAATTCATCGCTTGCTCATTGGAAAAAATGGGACCGTCTTTGCGCTTGCCGTTGATGACAAGGCGGTTCGTCCGGCCAGCGAGCCTGTATCAACCGGAAAAGAGTCGGTATCTGTAACTTTGTTGTCCGATTCGGCTTCCCCGATTTCATCCGCGGTGAATCTGGTCAATACCCGGTCGGAGAGTGGCGCCGCACAATCGGTATTGTATGGAATCCAACCTGACGGCGAGACCGAGATCTGGTGGGGATCAACCGAGCTGGTGGGTCTGGATTGCCTGGAAACGCCACAGGGTACAATCCTGATTGGGACCGGGACCCACGGACGGTTATTTGAAGTTGACCGCCAGGGGCAAACACACATGGTTTTCCAAACAACGGAAGACCATATTTCGAATATTGAGGCTGGTTCATCGGGTGAGGTATGGGTAACCACCAGTAATTTCGGGAAGGTTTGGAAGATAACACCGGGCACCGCTTCAGATGGGCAGTATGTATCGCCGGTTCAGGATGCAAAATGTGTGGCTGACTGGGGAATGATTTCCTGGCGTGGCGGTGGCGAAATTCGAGTGCAAACCCGAAGCGGCAATACTGAAATACCAGATGATACGTGGAGTGGATGGTCGGTTGAAGTTGTCCTGGGTGATGGGGAAAAAATCAAAAGCCCGACGGCACGTTATCTCCAATGGCAGATTCGGTTTTCGCCGGCCAGTCGCCTGGATAGTTTGAAAGTGGCGTATATGCCCAAAAACATTGCCCCCCGGATTAGTTCATTGACGGTGTTGTCGCCAGGAATTGCATTGCAGGAAACCGCTCAACCCCCAATTGATCCAGCGATTCTCACGGCAGGGCTTGATCCGGCGCTGTTTGGTTTGAGTGGAAATCTGCCCCCCCGCAAGGTTTTCCAGAAAGGCGCCCGGTCATTGCAATGGCAAGGCGAAGATGCCAATGGCGATCAACTTGTATATCAGGTGTCTTATCGCCTTGTGGGTCAGTCGGCCTGGGTCCTGCTTGGAGCGACTCAGCGAGCGTCGTTTTTCCTGGTGAATGCGGATGTTTTGCCAGATGGGCTGTATGAATTCAAAATAGAAGTTACCGACGCGCCCTCGAATCCAGCCAATCGGGTGCTGGTCGGATACCAAATCAGCGACCCGGTGGAGGTTGACAATAGCCCACCAGCCATCAGCCTGAAGGGAGAGCCGACGCCGCGTACCAGTGGGACAAGCGTTGAGTTTCAGATCAGCGATCAGATGAGTTTGGTTCGTCGGGTCGAGTATAGTGTGAATGGGGGGAGTTGGATTCCTCTGAGCCCAATGGATGGGATTTCCGATCAGAAAACAGAAACCTTTGAACTGGAGCTCAAGCACTCAGGGACGGCTCAACTGGTGGCGATTCGGGCATATGACGAGGCCGCCAATGTTGGAACCAGGACGGTGATGATCAAGGAAAGCGGAAAGGGATCGGCGAAATGACGGATCAGCGTTTCTTTGTTGAATTGCGAGCGCTTTCCTGTCGGTTTTCAGGAAAGACCGTTTTAAACAACCTTTCGCTCTTCCTGAGGCGGGGAGAGTTCTTTAGTCTGCTTGGGCCTTCAGGATGTGGGAAAACAACCACCTTGAGGATTCTGGCTGGGCTTGAGACCCCCTGGTCTGGATCAGTCTGGGTCAACGGTCTTGACATCACCTCACTCCCGCCGGAATCACGGGGACTGGGGTATGTTTTTCAGAATTACGCGCTTTTTCCGCACTTGAACGTGTGGGAAAATGTTGCCTTTGGGTGTCGCATTCAGAAACTGGAGGTCCGCACGATTGATCGGCAGGTCAGCGATGCGCTTGAGTTGGTGAAGCTGGCCGACTTTGGGAAGCGCCAGGTATTTGAACTTTCAGGTGGGCAACAGCAACGGGTTGCA
The DNA here is from genome assembly GCA_016208495.1 of Acidobacteriota bacterium. Lineage (NCBI taxonomy): Bacteria > Pseudomonadati > Acidobacteriota > Acidobacteriota bacterium. Next base: position 39,206 of record JACQXX010000116.1, read on the forward strand.
TTGGCCCGGGCACTGGCAATCCAGCCTCAGGTTTTGCTGCTCGATGAGCCGTTCAGCAATTTGGATTCACGACTTCGCATTGAAACCCGCGAACAGGTGCGGGAAATTGTACGATCTTTAAAGGTGACGACCGTTCTGGTAACCCATGATCGGGAAGAGGCGTTTGCCTTATCTGATCGGCTGGCGGTGATGGAACGTGGAGAGGTCAAGCAAGTTGGGACTCCGCGCGAAGTATATTTTACCCCGCAAACCCTGGAGGTGGCCCGGTTTTGGAATGATGGGAATTGCGTGCCGCTCACCGCCGTTACAGAGGGTATTTCTCGATTGGATAAAAAAAGTGAAAAAGCCAGCCATGTCTTTTTTCGCAGTGAAGATGCCCGGTTGGAGTTTTCGAATCCAGGGAATGATCAGTCTGATAAGTTGCAGTCCGCGGGCTGTGTTGCTTTTCAAGGCATCGTTGATTCAATTCAATTTACTGGAGCTTCGTGGCTCTGTACCGTCTCTACACAGGCCGGTCAACTTTCAATCGCCATCGCTGGCCGAGAACAATCGCCAGAAACCGGGCGCCCATGTTATGTTGTGGTTCCAGCCGTGAATCTGCATTTTCTCGATCGTACTTTTTGATTATTTCTTTTTTGTGAGGATCAACCGGGCATGCTGAAGCTTCTGAATGTTCTGAACCTCGCCCTTGTCTCGCGTCTGTGTATTGAATTCGAACCTGGCCTGAATGTGCTGACCGGAGAAACCGGGTCGGGAAAATCAATTGTGGTTGATTCGCTGGGAATGGTCCTGGGTGGACGCTCATCTCCGGATATGATTCGCACGGGGGAGCAGAAAGCCTGCGTGGAAGCTGTTTTTAGCATTCCACACCACCCTCAAGTCCTTGATCTGTGCACCGAACATGGGCTGGAAGTTGATCTTGATGAATTTCTGATTCGTCGGGAGATCACCAGCCAGGGACGAAACCGCGTTTTTATTCAAGACCAGCTTTCCACTGTCAATTTTCTCAAACAACTTCGGCCATTCCTGGTTGATATTCACGGCCAGGGAGATCAGCAGACACTTCTGCATAAGGAAGCCCACAGTGCGGTGCTGGATGCCTTTGGGGGAATTGATGGACTGGCCGCCCAGGTTCGTGAGGCGTATGAAGCCTGGGACCTGGCTCGCAAGGAACTGGAAGCTGCCCGCCAGGGTGAAGCCGAGCGGCTGCGGCGAGTGGATATGCTCGCCTTTCAATGTCAGGAAATCGAAGCTGCGAAAATCACCAATCCCGCTGAAGACGTTGAACTGGAGGCCGAACTCCACGTGCTTTCAAACGCCGAAAAACTCGTCACGCTGGCGACCAGTTGTTTTGACGCCCTGTATGAAGACGAGTCTTCGATCCTGACCCGACTGGCAACTGTTCTAAGGCGGGTTGATGATTTATCAACCATTGATCCAAGTATTGAGGAGACGCTATCGCCGCTGCATGGGGTGCGGTACGTGATTGAGGATGCGGCATTTGCCCTGCGTGATTATGCCGAGCGGGTCCGGTTTTCACCCGAACGGCTCAAGCAGATTGAGGATCGCCTGATCGAACTAACCCGGCTGAAACGAAAGTATGGTCCAACGCTCGATGACGTGGTGAAAACAATCTCAACTGCCAGGATACAACTCAAGCGTCTGGGCGCCGGGGAGGAGTATACCCAGTCGCTCGAAATTGCCCTTGAAAAAGCCGGCGCCGTCTATTTGGGACTGGCTGAAACATTAAGTGCGCGACGACGGGGGGTGGCCACAGACTTTGAGCGGGCATTAATGGGAGAACTCAAATTTCTGGCCATGGAAGCCACCCGAATCGAGGTTGGCCTGACCCGATTGCACAGCGAAGGCAAACCCAAATGGGGGCCGACCGGGCTTGACGAGGTTGAGTTTTTGGTATCCCCAAATATCGGTGAGGAATTGCGAAGTCTCGCCAAAGTGGCTTCGGGAGGGGAAATCTCACGGTTGATGCTGGCATTAAAGACCATCACGGCGCCAACGGATTTTCCACGAACGATGGTTTTTGATGAGGTGGACGCCGGTATCGGGGGGAGAGTGGCCGAAGCGGTGGGACAGCGGTTGAAGCGATTAAGTGACCACCAGCAAGTGTTATGCGTGACCCATTTAGCCCAGATTGCCCGTTTTGGGGCTTCCCATCTGGTTGTATGGAAAGATGTTGTTGGTACGCGAACGGAAACGTTTGTTGAGCGCCTGGGAATTGACGAGCGGGTGAATGAACTCGCCCGCATGATTGGTGGGGCATCGGTGACCGAGGCCGCCCGACGGGCAGCCCAGGAAATGCTGACCTCCGTTTCGTGAGGCTCATCAAACGTGGGAGGTGAGAACCTCATCCGCCGCCTGGACAAGAGGAGACACGGAGACAGACACGGAGACAGATACGGAGACAGGGAGAAAAAACAACTGGTCGCTTCCCCCGCTCTCAATCGGAACTGATCCAACCTGACAAACCTGGTGAATTGTCTCCGTGTCTCCGTGTCTCCGTGTCTTCGTGTCTCACACAGGCTCAAACTTCCTTCTCCTGGCGCTTATGGGTGAGGGGCTGGAGCCTGAGCCTGAAGCGTCTCACTTAGAATCTTCAGCTTTTTTATCCTTCATCCTTCATCCTTCATCCGTGAGTCGTGGGCTTGTCCCGGCTGGAACGGAAGGTATATAGTCAGAGCAGCAATACACTCGGCCAATTAATCACGATCCAATATGAACACGACCAGCTTGCCTGAACCCAGGAAGCCTGGACTGGCTCATTCATTCAAGAAGTGGGGCAACATGGAAATCGAAATGAAAATTCGCGGTTTGATGATCGATCCAACCGCCAATACACCGATTGTGATTCTCAAGGACGTCCATAGCGATGTCATGCTTCCGATTTGGGTGGGGCCGTTCGAAGCAAACGCGATTGCGTTTGAAATCGAAAAAATGTCGCCTCCGCGCCCAATGACGCATGATCTGATGCGGAATCTCATTATACAGGTGGGTGGGACCGTCAAGCGGATTGTCGTCACCGAGCTCAAAGAGAATACCTTTTATGCGGTGATTGAATTGCAGGTGGGGGACCGGACGTTGTTTCTGGATGCTCGCCCAAGCGATGCGATTGCCCTGGCACTGAGAACCGATGCGCCGATTTTTGTCAACGAGGAGGTGATTCGCGAGTCCAGTGCGACACTGGTGGAGAAAGATTTAGAGGAAAGCGCGGAACCGGGTGAGGGTTCAGCGGAGGAAATCGAGTGGCCTGAGGAAATTGATGAATCGGATATGGATCGGTACAAAATGTAAATCTTACGTGAAAAAGAAAGGAGCGACACTGTTTCGTCGCACACTGACTGGAAGTATCGCTTTTCAGATCAATCGTTCCGTGGTGTTTTGGCGGGGCATCGTTGAGAAACCATTGAAAGAGTTGGATTTCTTTTTCGCGTGGTTTCTTATTCTGAAAATCGGTAGTTCCAGGTTTGGTTCAAAATCCCAATGAAAAACAAGTCTCTGAAATCTGAACGAAAAGCAGCGCCGGTTCCTCTCAAAGGTGCCGCCACGATTGCGATTGCCAATCAGAAAGGTGGCGTTGGAAAGACCACGACCACGATCAATCTGGCGGCGGCCCTGGCCATGCGTGGGAAACGGGTTCTTTTGCTGGATTTGGATCCCCAGGGGAACAGCACGCTTTCTTACCTCGATCAATCCAAAATAGAGCTCTCGGCCTATGACTTTTTAACCGATTTATCAATTCCAGCGGAGATTGTCATCCACCGCAGTCCGGTTGAGGGGCTCGATGTTCTGCCGGCCCGGATTAGTCTGGCCAAGTTTGAAACCCGACTGGCAGGGGAGTTCGACGCGCCGTTTCGATTAAAAGACCGGCTTGAAGCGGTCAACGCCCGATACGATTTTATCCTGGTGGATACGCCGCCCACGTTGGGGTTGATTACGGTCAACGCCCTGGTGGCCTCGTCGCATGTTCTGATTCCCATCCAGTCATCCTATTTTGCGCTGGAGGGGACGGATGACTTATTGGAAACGGTTGACAAGGTCAAGTCGCGACCGAACCCGAATCTGAATATTTTGGGGGTGGTCATTACGCTTCACGATAAGCGGACAACGCTGTCCAGAGATATTTTTCAGCAGATTCGGCAGGTCTTTGGTGAGCGGGTTTTCAATACCGTGATTACCAAATCCGTCCGACTTGAGGAAAGCCCGGCGTACCGGGAATCCATTTTTACCTATGCACCACAATCGAGTGGTGCGGTCGAATATGCAACCTTGTGTGAGGAGGTAATCAATCGTGTCTAAGCGAGGGCTTCCAACAACCGTCAAAATGCGGCATGAGGCACATTACGTCGAGGAGTTATGGCAGCGGACCGGGGCGCCAATCGGACGAATGATTTCGATTGACCGCCTGGAGCCGAACCCGAACCAGCCGCGAATGGAAATTGGCGACCTGACTGAACTGACGGCCTCAATTCGGGAGAAAGGTGTTTTGGAGCCATTGCTGGTGCGTCCCAGTCAGGTCGGTGGACGGTTTATGATTATTTCGGGGGAGCGTCGGTATCGAGCGAGTCTGATGGCTGGATTAACCGAGTTGCCCTGTATTGAAATGGATGTGGATGATCGGGCGGTGGCGGAGATTGCCTTGATTGAGAACCTCCAGCGCAAGGATCTGACCCCATTTGAGGAAGCCGAGGGGCTGGCGACGCTGGTTGACCGGTTTGAATATACCCACGATGAGGTGGCCAAAAAAATCGGAAAGTCCCGGTCCTCGATCACGGAGGCGCTTTCGATCAGTTCGCTCTCGGATGAAATCAAGGAATTGTGTCGGGCGGCGAAGATTTCCTCGAAATCAACCCTGCTGCAAATTGTGCGTCAACCAGGTGAGGATGAGCGGCGGGCGCTGATTGCCCGGATTCAAAGCCAGGGGTTGACCCGGGATGATGTTCGTCGGGTCAGCAAGCCGCCAACTCAGGGCAGACCCAAGCCCTTTCTGTTCAAATTTCAGTCACCGGCGCGCGAGTTTACGCTGGAGTTGAAGTTTAAGCGGTCTCGGGTCGAGCGTGAGGAGGTCTTAACTGCCTTGCGGCGAATCGTTGAGCAGTTAGAGCAGGAGGGGGACCGAGAGGAATGACGGATGAGCCCGGGTTCCACGGAGATGGAAGCAGGCCAGGCGGAAAGCTATTTGGAGGGCTTGGCCTGGCTTTGTTGTTTGCGCAGTTGGTGCTGGTAGTGTTTTGACATCCACTTGCCAAAGCGATCCAGGTAAGGGTAGATCGGCTTGAATACTTTGGCTCGCCACCCGCTATTGAGGTCTCGCCAGACGGTAAAATATTTTTCAATATAGGTGCGGACCGCTTTTTCACGCTGGTTGGGCTTCAGGCCATGCGAGAGGGTGAAGTGGTAATGCTGGCCGATGAGGGAAAGCGTGGCGCCGGCAAGGTTGGTCTTTAAGTTCAATCGGCTGGCCAGTCGCTTGACCAGACCTTTCTGTTCGACAAAGGTGGCGAGGGCGATTTCAAACCAGGCGGGCATGCCCATGGCCTTTGGATGGTACAAACAGGGAAGTTTCTCGCGCATTTCTTTGGCGATGGCTTTTTCCTGGATGCGGTCAACGATGACCACTTTACCAATGCCGCGAGTATGTTCTTGAGGGACCGCGTCAAACACGCTCTGAATGAGGGCTTCGAGGTTGGTGGTGACCTTTACCGACGCCTGATTTTCGACTTTGATGGGCATAACCGGAATACGACTCCTTGAGGGAAAAGCGGGAGTGTACGAAAGGAGCGAAGCCGGGTCAAGGAATCTGTTCCTTTGGCCAAGCCGCCAATCCACAAGGTAGACCGTGGAACTTCAAGTGTTACGTGTAGAGTGTCACGTGGAACATCAACCCGGATACATCACCGGAGCGGGAGGGAGACTCGAAATGGCACGCGATCTTGGGAAAGCATTTCTGGATTATTTGCGAGTCGAGCGGGGGTTGTCAGTCAATACCCTGGAAGCCTATGGGCGGGATTTAGAGAAATTAAAGGGGTTTAGCGATGCGCGCCAGCGGGATCTTTTAACGCTTGAACGGCAGGATCTGGTTGATTTTATTCAAGTGTTACGTGAAGGCGGGCTGGACTGGCGGTCAATCGGACGCGTCCTGGTCACGGTTCGGAATTTTTACAAATATCTGCTGCTGGATGGGTTTCGAAAGACGGATCCGACCGTTCATTTGCCAACGCCAAAGTGGGCTTCGGAACTGCCGCATTTTCTGACCGTCGAGGAAATTGACCGGCTTTTGGCGCAGCCTGACCTGGGGACTGAGGTTGGGAAGCGGGACCGGGCCATTCTGGAGGTGATGTATGCGACTGGATTACGGGTGTCGGAGGTCGTGACGCTCAAACTGGGTGATGTCAATTGCGAGGTGGGGTTTCTGAGTTGTTTTGGAAAAGGAAGCAAGCAGCGCCAGGTGCCATTGGGGAAATCAGCGATTCAATATCTCAATCAGTACTGGCCGGTCCGAACAGGAGCACTCAAGGAAAAAGGAAAATCATCTGGCTCGGAGCTGGTTTTTATCACACCGCAGGGGAAGCCGATGACGCGACAGGGGTGCTGGAAAATGATAGTGGACTATGGAAATCAGGCTGGAATCGGGCATATTACGCCACACATGTTGCGCCACAGTTTTGCAACCCATTTGCTGGAGCACGGTGCGGATTTGAGATCGGTGCAGGTTTTGCTTGGCCACAGTGATATCGCCACGACCGAAGTGTATACGCACGTAACGAATGATCGGCTCAAAGAGGTATATCAGCGATGTCACCCGCGAGCCCAGTCATAGAATCAGGTGAGGGGACTGTGGATTTGGGCAGTCAAGATGAGATTTTTATTGAGTCCGATAATAGGTATTATGTATCACAATATCCGGATCCAAAGCCCAATCTGTAACTTTTCTTTTCGGTTCCGTTCAGTTACCCTACCAGGTATCTTGACCAACCCTTCCACCCAAGTCCAATAAACCAAGTCGAGCCTGTTTCCTATGCCTAACCGACCCGTTTGCTGTCAATCCGGTTCCAACCCAGAATCCCAGCTTGAAACCGCCGCTCAACATCGCATCCAAGGAAGCCTGATTAAATCCAGGCTGTTATTTCTCCACATCAAACACGGTGTTCAGACGCTCAAGAAAATCTTGCGGCTGTTACCTGCCGAAGACCAAAATCTGCTCTGCAAAACAATTTATGTTGGTGAGTGGTACTCGCTGGCAATCCTGGTTCGTCTCGATCTGGCAATTGCCGCCGAACTGGGCGGACACTATCCAAACGTTTTCGAAGAGCTAGGTCGGTTTTCGGCAGATTTGAATTTAGGCGGGGCGTATGAACCCCTCATGAAAAAGGACATCCATGCGCTCTTGAATCTGTCTGCGGTCATGAACAAAACCTACCAGGATTTTGGAAAGGCGTCATACCATCAACCCGAATCAAGCGACCCTGGGGGACGCCAAACCGTCCTTCTCAAACTCGAATACCCCGAACCTCCACCGTCGCATTATTGCGAAAGCGGATTGGGGTATTTTCAGCATGCCGTCGAGTTGTGTGGTGGTCAGGAGGTCACGGTTGAAATCACCGAATGCCTTCAGCAAGGCGGGCGGTGTTGTTGCTTTAAGGTTGAATGGGAGCCACCGACGGATGTCAGCCTGCGGCCCAGTTCAGCCAGATAAGAATGGGATGCTGTCGTCGCTTTATCTGAAATTATACAGACCGGAGTGCCTGATCGAGATCAAAGTCGGGCGACCATCCCAACTCGCGGCCAATCTTTCCGAGGTCGGAGACATAGCGCTCTTGCTCGTCTTTCCCTGGTGGGGTGTCGATTCCGGCAATCAGCGACTGATCCAGCCCTTGAACAACGGCAATTCGATGGGCAAATTCAAGAAGCGTACCGGAAAAATCGAGGCCGCCGCCAATATTAAAAACACCTCCGGGGTGATCTGATTGCAGAAAAAGCTGAAAGGCCCGGGCTAACTCCCGCGCCGGCAATACGTCTCGAACCTGCCTTCCCTGTCCTTTTAAGTGCAACGGTTTCCCTTCCCGCAGGCATTGCGCAAAGCCCGAAACCCACCCACCACGATTGCCGGCTGATGGGGGCGCGAAAATAGTCGACAATCGAAAAATCCCCAACCTGAACCCCCGCTGAGCGGCATGGAATTGGAGGTACTCTTCGCCGAGCCATTTTGACCAGGCGTAGGCATTCTGCCGGTCATAGGTGGTGGGGCAGGCTTCCGAAACGGATACCTCACCGTCACTGTGTGAATGGTAGATGTCTTTGGTTGAGGCAAAGATCAGGGTTTGCCCTTGATCCAGATGGTGAGCCAGAAACCCAGCCCCCTGGGCATTTACATGAAAACAGCTTCCGGCTGCTTGAGGTGACTTACTGGTTTCAGCCGCCAGGTGAATCACGGTTCGGTACTGGCGGAACTGATGAGCCCGAACCGGATCAAGAAAATCCCACCCCCGCCGCCGCGAGGCTGAATCGGCCTCAAAAAATGCACGCACCACCAGGCCCAGATATCCGTCGCCACCAGTGACCAGAACGGGTTCAAAGTACCGGGACATGGCATCAAATTCCCTTCTGTACGTTACACGAAATTCACGTTGTTATTTGGATGACGCAGTGTCCACATCATCTTATTGATTGGGTGACAGCGACAAATCGGCTGACATTTGGAGATATCAATCCCTTCATTTAATTTCTGGCGATGTTCGCTCTCCCAGATTTCACGAAAGGAGTGGACTGCCAGGTCGCCCAGGCAGAACTCGGGAAGCCCTCGGGTTTGAGAGCAATAATAAACCTTTTTATTTGCTTCAATTACGGGGAAAAAGTTCGCGTAGCACTTTTTGTAGGTACTTCGTTCATAGTCAGGGGTTAAAACTCCAGCAAACTGATCTTCCTTGACGAAAACCTTAAAGTCATTTGTTTCGTGTTGTTTGGTTGCCCTGGCTTCCTGTAAAACCTGACTATAGAAATCATGATCATACTGCGTTGGCGATGACATCGGGTGCAAAATGACCGGCTTGATTTGAAAATAATCAATCCCGGTTTCTCTCACCCGGCGCACGGCAAGATCGAGTTCTCCCTGGGTCTCAGGTGAAACTGCAATCTGCGCGCCGATATGGACCCTCGATTGGTGTCGTTTTTTCGCTGACGCCAGATCGGCCAGATTTTGAAGGACTTTCTCAAAGTCATCCACTTTATGCACGGCTTTTCGGGTTTCGGCGGTGCCGGCATTGAGTGAAATTCGAATCCAGGTGCAATGCCTGGCTACCACTTCCGCTTTTTTCGGAGTCAACAACCCACCGTGGGTTATGATTGCAGTTTCAATGCCCTTGAGCGTGGTATACTCAACAAATTCCATGAGGTTTGGATTGACAAATGGTTCTCCACTCCCGGAAAAGATCATTGACTTAATGCCAAGTTCAAAGAGTTCATCGACCAGAGTTCGATAAAAATCGAGGGGCATCACGCTGCTGTCCGGGTACGCCTTGAGGGATTTATCGTCACCTTTATGGGAGCCGAAATACCCGCCGTGCATACACCACGTACAAAAATGATTGCAAATGGTAGATGGGCTGAGTTCCATCGTGACCGGATACACGGTGCGACCATGCCACCAGTCGTGCATTCGATCCATGTGGCTGAATAATTTAATCGGTGAGAAAACATCTCGATTGAGGTCAGGCTGGTGCATTCTCCTGGGTCTCCTTTAAAGGACACATCACAAGTCAAACGGAAGATCTGAGGCCACGACAATCTCCCAGTCGGCTTTATTGGTCTGAAATTGAAGCGATTACAGGCCACCTCTGAATGGTGGTGTCGGGTAAGAAAAGAGATCATCATCCGGAAATCAGCCGGGACTTGTCAAGCCGTCACCGCACTTGGTAAAGTCGTCCGTCAAAAGTCTTTCAAGGAGAAGAGCTATCATCCTCATGGGAAACAGAACACAATTCACCGCTAACGGACTCACCGTCAATGGGTACCTGGCTACACCCGTTTCCGGTTCCGGCCCCGGAGTGATTGTTTTGCAGGAATGGTGGGGGCTGGTGCCCCACATTGAATCAATCGCCGACCGGTTTGCCGCTGCGGGCTATACCGCGTTTGCTCCTGATCTCTACCACGGCCAGCAGGCAACCGGCCCTGATCAGGCTGGAAAACTGATGATGAGCCTGCGCATTGATGAGGCGGCCCGTGAAATGCAGGTCGCCATCCAGGGACTGCTGGCTTTACCACAAACCAGCGGTTTTCCAAAAGTCGGGAGCGTCGGGTTTTGCATGGGTGGTCTCCTTTCACTGTATGCTGCCTGCAAGAATCCTGAAATCGGCGCCTGTGTCATCTTTTACGGCGGCTTCCCAGGTGTCACCCCGGATATTGCCAGCCTGACAGCACCGGTTTTGGGCCTGTATGCCGGAAAAGATTCTTTTGTGACGGTTGATTCCGTTCATCAGCTTGAACAAACACTTCAACAGCATCAAAAACCCTATTCATTCCATATCTACGCTGAAGCTGACCATGCCTTCTTTAATGACACGCGACCCGAAGTGTATCGAGAAGCCGATGCTCAGGATGCCTGGGAGCGTGTCCTGGCATTTTATCAAGCACATCTGTGGGGTGACCAGGGCTAAGCCCCTGGGCTTTTAAGAAGTCCATCGGATCTTTGCCTCCTCTTCCCGCACAGGTTCAACCCCCAAACTGGCCTGGGCCTGGCCGCTCAGGTTCTTCGATCAAGCGTAATCCAAGGAGTACCAATGTCTTTCAATAAGATTATCATCGTCGGCTATTTAGGACGCGACCCTGAACTGCGCTATACCGCCCAGAACGTCCCGGTATGCACCTTTTCGATTGCGACCTCCGAGCGCAAACGCGACGCCAAACCTGGGGGCGACTCAGGTGCGAATGAATCAACGACCTGGTTTCGAGTCACGCTCTGGCGCGAAAAAGCGGAACTGGCCAGCAAGTATCTGGCCAAGGGGCGTCAGGTGTACGTTGAAGGGCGGCTTTCGGTCCGCGAATGGCAGGATCGGGATGGAGTCACTCGCACCAGCCTGGAAGTGACCGGAACCGAACTACACTTCATTGATACCCGAAATGAAGCCGGCGGCGGGTCACCCAGCCAGGGAAGTCGGGAATCATTCACCCGCTCGGCGGGTGGCGGGAGTTCGGCGGCGGCGCACCTGGATGCCGATGCCCCGGCTGAAGTCGGTGAAGATGATATCCCGTTCTAGTTTTCAACCTTGATTTTCAACCTGACTGGTTGCCGAAAAACCATCCCGGCAACCAGTTTTTCGTTTCTTCCCGTGAATCAAACCAACCCGCTCTCCCGTCGCACACCACCACTCAATGTCTGTTTCCTGATCGCCCTGACTGGCCTCACGTTCTTCTTCCATCTCGGAAGTGTCGGGCTGCTTGGGCCCGATGAGCCGCGATATGCCCAGGTCGCCCGTGAAATGATGGATCGTGGCGATTGGGTTACCCCAACCTTATTGGGGCACACCTGGTTCGAGAAACCAGCCCTGGTTTACTGGCTGATGGGACTCAGCTATCGCCTGTTCGGCGTTTCGGAATGGGCCGTTCGACTTCCCTCAGCCTGTCTGGCACTGGCTGGGGTTCTCTGGATCTACTGGCTCGGCACCCGGGTTCATAGTCAGCGGTGTGGCTTCTGGGCGGCGGCGGCGCTGGCTTCAACCTGCTTTTATTTTGGTTTTGCCCGCGGAGGGACATTTGATCTTCCCCTGACTGTATGTTTATCCGTAACCCTTGGCTCCTTTTTATGGTGGGATCTTTCCCCAGCCAGAACAGATCAGCGCTGGTTGTGGATATGTTATATCTTTCTTGGGATCAGCCTTCTGGCCAAAGGGTTAATTGGAGTGGTTCTTCCAGCCGGCATCATTGGTGGATATCTGATGATGACGTCCACCTCAGTTCGTAACTTTTTCCAGCGGGTGAACCAGACGCACTGGCTGATCGGCGGCGGACTTATGGTGTGTTCGGCCAGCCTCTGGTATGGTCCGGTGATCTGGAAGCATGGGTACTTGTTTATTGAGGAATTCTTTATCGCCCACCATTTCCAGCGCTATACCTCGGACAAGTATCATCATACCGGGCCGGTTTATTTTTACCTTCCGGTTATGCTTGGCGGCCTGTTTCCCTGGACGCTCTTTTGGCTCCATGGGTTCGCCGAGCACCTGAGGCTTCTTCGAAACCGACCGACACCCCTGGCGTCCCAGACTTCTTTGAAACTTGCCTGTTTCTGCACCTGCTGGGTGCTCTTTCCACTTCTGTTTTTCAGTTTTTCCGGATCAAAGCTTCCCGGGTATCTGCTCCCGATCTGGCCGGCTGCCGCGCTGATGGTGGGAACATCGATTGAAAAACTCAGCACCGCTGACTATGCCGGCCCCCGGCGCTGGCTGGTAGCCGGAACTTCACTTCTGGTACTGGCGGTTGCGGTTGCCGCGTGGATGGCTGGCGGTAAATTCGTCACGGACCCAGGTCAGATGGGCGGGGTGATCATGGTGCTTGGCAGTATTGGAATCATCGGCCTTGGTCTGGCGGCCTTTCGCATTGAGTCAGGGTTTTATGGACTTCTGTGCGGTGGGATGGGCGTGCTTGTGGTCGTTGTCGCGCTTCAACTCTTTCCCACTCTGGAACGACGGGAGTCCCTGAAGCATCTCTCGGTCACCGCACGCAAAGCGATTCTGCCTGGCGAACTGATAACCTTTTATAAATGCCGTAAATATGCCCCGGTTTTTTATCTCCCGGATCGGGTCTATTGTTGCGATGCTGACCAGGAACCAAATCGCTTTGACCATCCGGATGACCTGCTCAAATTCACATCCTCGACTGAGAGCCTCCTGGTCATACTTCCATCGGTTCTCCGACCTGAACTGGAGACCGACCCTCGCTTCCAGGTCGAGCATTTAGAATCGGAATTTATCTTTTCACTGCTCCGAGTCCGGCGGCAGCCTGATAAGCGCCAGGATAAGGAAACAGGATAAGGAAAGGTGAGTCGGTGTGTGACAAGGAGACAGGGAGACACGGAGAAGAGCATCCCACCGACGTTGAGAGCGTGAATGCTCTCCAGTTGGGAGCGGGAGAATGTTTTTCCACTTGTCCTCTTTCCTCTTGTCTCTTGTTTCCTTTCCAGATCGGATGCTGCTCCCTTACCCTGGCGCTGATGAGCGGCAGCCTGGGCCGACATCAAGTTGAAGACGGGCTGACAGAGGACTTATACCGGTTTGTAGTCAGTAAATCGTAGTCAGTAGTCCACTAACTCTATTTGATCAAATAATTTAACTGTTCTCTGATACCATGGTTTCATTCCAAAATGGTATTACCTGAGGATCGCCGAGGCGGAAGACGTTTGAAGCAAAGATGGCAACGAAACCACCACTTCAGTCCCTTTGCCAGGTTCGCTGGTAATTCCGACTCGCCCGCCATACGTGGTTACAATTTCACGCACCAGTGTTAACCCAACCCCAATTCCCCCACCTCGAAAGTTGGTCCGCGACGTGCTGTGATGAATCGAATTTTGCTGTTCATAAAAGGCCTCAAAGATTCGACTCAGGGCTGAAGGTTCAATTCCAATCCCGGAATCTTCGACCACCAGGGCAAACCAGCCAGGCTCCGCCAACCGGTGAATTTTTACCCGGATCCATCCGCCATCCGGGGTGAATTTCACTGAGTTTAAAAGCAGTTCCCGCAATATCTGCCGTAACCGAAGGCGATCACCAATCACCGGCGACAGCATATCGGTATCTTCAATCGTGATGGTATGCCCTCGATGGGCGGCATAGGCCCGAACCTCTTCAACCGCCTGCTCCACAATCTTCTGAATCCGAAGGGGTTGTCCGACAATCAGAAGTGTTTCCTGGTAGGTTGAAAGCAACGTCGTCAGGTTCTCAACGATTGACCCGAGACTGTTGACCGCCAGCGACATCGCCTCAGTTGCCGATGTTACTTCGGCGGGTGAGTCGGCCAGGAGTGGAAGCAGATCGCAATACCCCTGCAAAACGGTCAGCGGTCCGCGTAACTCATGACTGGTCAACCGCAAAAACTTTTCTTTTAAATCGTTGAGCCTGGTCAGTTCACGATTGGCTTGCTGCAAGTCCTGGTTTTGCCGGCGAAGGCGGATCCGACCGGCACATCGTCCGACGGCAGTTTGCAACTGATTGATATCAAACGGCTTGAGCAGGAAATCACTGGCGCCGAGTTGAATGGCTTCGATGGCATCCTCGATACGCCCATAGCCAGTGATCAGCAAGACTTCAATGAGCGGACATTCCTGCTTGGCCTTTCGGAGAACACTCAACCCTCCCTCACGGGGCATTTTTAAATCAGAAACAATAATGTCAGGACGAAAACTGGTCAGCATGGGAGGGACTTCACTTCCATCGGCTACGGATTTGACCAGATAGTGCTCATTCAGCACTTCCGAGCAAATCAACCGGATATCGGCTTCGTCGTCAACAATCAGAACTTTGAGTGGTTCCACATCCGGTTCGGGCCTGTGAGTCTGGGCACCGGTTGGTTGCTTCACATCCATATAAACTACTTTCCAGAAATGGGAGTGGTCGCCAGAGTCCGCGATTGTTTCCAATCGAGAACAGCGTCCAGAATTCGGTCGGCGGTTTCGCGCTTGGAAAGCAATGGCAGTTGACGACGGCTGGTATCACGCCCCAAGAGTGTAACCTGATTGTTGGAAACATCGAAGCCGATATCGGTTCGACTCACGTCATTGAGCGCGATGAGATCAACATTTTTCCGCTGAAGTTTTGAGGCGGCATGGGCTTCAAGGTGCTCGGTTTCAGCCGCAAAGCCCACAATGACTTGAGTTGGCGTTCGTCGTCGTCCAATTTCAGCCAGAATATCTTCAGTTGCTTCCAATTCAAGGGAAAACACGGTGCGCTTTTTGATTTTATTGAGTTCTGGAGTTTTGGGCCGAAAATCGCACACTGCCGCCGCTTTTAAAACGATGGTGCTGCCGGGCAGGTGATCGAGTACTGCCTGATACATCTCGCGCGTGGTTCGAACTGAAACAAAAGTGACTCCGGAAGGGGGCACAAGCCGGGTTGGCCCCGAAATCAGGATGACCGTTGCCCCACGCGAGCGGGCTGCTTCAGCCAGGGCATATCCCATTTTGCCGGATGATCGGTTGGTTAAAAATCGAACCGGATCAAGGTCTTCAATTGTGGGTCCGGCTGTTATCAGAACCACTTCATTTGACAGATCCGTTCGGACCTGAACCAGCTCCAATGCTTGTTGGGCAATGACGGTTGGATCCGCCAGCCTCCCCTCCCCAACCATGCCACAGGCCAGATAGCCGGCCTCGGGTTCAATGATGGCGACACCGCGTTGTCTGAGGCGCTCCAGATTTTCCTGGGTGGCCGGGTGTCGCCACATTTCAACGTTCATCGCCGGCGCCAGCAACACCGGCGATGTTACGGACAGATACAGTGTGGAAAGAAAATCATCCGCAATTCCCTGTGCAAATTTGGCCATGGTATTGGCAGTCAGCGGCGAAACCAGCAATAAGTCGGTATTTTGGGCCAGGGCAATGTGTTTTATCTCTGAATCCTGGTCGCGCTTCCACATGTCAGTGATGACCGGCTTTCCGGACAGGGCCTGGAATGTCAGTGGCTGGATAAATTCGACCGCTGAGCGTGTCATCACAACCGTCACCTCCACTCCAGCTTTTTGGAGCTCACGTAACACAAGTACGGCTTTATACGCCCCGATACAGCCGGTGACTCCTAATGTTATTCGATAGGGTGCGGACATTGAATCTCCCCTGGAGGCGGAAAAACCGGGCTCTTTCAGCCATCGTTTCATTCAGATTTTCCGCCATCGGTGGTGTTCGTTTCTGAAATATGCAACCGGGAACTGGTTGTTCCAAATTACATCCTTTTCCTAAGCTTTTGCGCTGTGGTAAGATACCGGTGCATTTTTACCTAATCCACCTCCACAATTCAATTCTTGATTCAATTCCGGATTTCCTTATGCTCCTGGCCCGAGTCATCGGTAATGTAGTGGCAACTCAAAAAAACGAGCGGTATGCAGGCGGCAGAATGCTTCTGGTTCAACCCATCACACCGGATGGTCAGGATCAAGGCGGGAATTTCCTGGCGCTTGACATTCTCGACGCCGGGGTTGGGGATCGCGTGGTCGTGGTGCAGGAAGGATGGAGTGCTTCGACGACTTCAACCGGGCGTGAAGGCGCCGCCATTGATGCTGCCATTATTGGCATTGTGGATCAGATTGAGCCCTGCGGGCCACTCTCGACCTAACGATTATCAGACACTCTTATTGCTGGCTTGTGTACCCTCTATGACCGAATATCAAACCGATCCAATTCTCGATCAACTGGCTCGCGAGATTTCCCAGAAGGTCATTCGAAATCTGGCCGTCACGCCTTCCCCGGGTTTCACTTCCATCCCACTCCCATTGAGCCCCCCCGCCCCCCTTCATCCAAGCCAGGAACGACTCCTTTTCACACCTGACCAGTTAGGGGAAATTCTTGAATTTTTGAGCCCCAAAACCTGCGTCATGGAAGCGCGAAAAGCCTGCGATCAGTGTGATATTTGTTCGACCCGCGGTTTTTAAGCGGTTTTTAATCAGCGTGTTATTTTATCTTTACTCTTTAATCCCACCCGTCTTTTTCTCATAAGGAGCTCAGCATGAAACCAAGCCAATCACTTCCCCCTTCACTCTCACTTGAATTCCTGCGCGTCGTTGAACTCGCCGCGATTGATTCATCGCGAACGATGGGCCAGGGGAAACGCAAGTACTCTGACCACGTGGCCGTCGAAGCCATGCGAGATGCGTTGCGGACCGTCCCCATTAACGGTCGAATCGTGATCGGCGAAGGCGAACGTGATAAAGCCCCCATGCTCTACATCGGTGAGCGGGTTGGAATCGGTGCCGAACTTCCCGACGAAGGCAATCCCTACCCGGCGGTTGACATCGCCGTTGATCCGCTTGAAGGAACCAATCTGTGCGCCACCGGGTCACCCAACGCTATTTCGGTCCTGGCCACCGCCGAACGTGGCGGATTGCTCAACGCCCCGGATATGTACATGAATAAACTGGTGGTGGGACCGGCTGCCCGCGGCTGCCTTCGGATTGACGCCCCCGTCAAAGAGAATCTGAAAATCCTGGCCCGACGACTTGGCCGCAGCATTGAAGACCTCGTGGTTGCGGTTCTCGACCGCCCACGCCACGCGAAACTGATGCAGGATATCCGCGAAGCCGGCGCGCGCATCCAGCTTATCTCGGATGGCGACCTCTCTGCCGGAATCAGTGCTGCCGTGGGGGGATCCGGGGTTCATGCCGTCATGGGAATTGGGGGTGCCCCCGAAGGTGTTTTGACAGCCGCCGCAATGAAATGCTTGAATGGTGAGATCCAGGCCCGGTTTGTCCTCAAAGATCAATTACACCAGGAAGATCACTCCAAAGTCACGGATGACTCCGAGACCCTGGATCGGATGAAAAGCATGGGGTTATCAGACCCAACTCGCGTATTCTTTACCGATGACCTGGCCCCTGGCCGCCATATCCTCTTTTTAATGACTGGTGTCACCGATGGCAAAGTGCTTCGCGGCGTTCGATTCTTCGGAACTGGAAAACGAACCGCCTCGCTGGTCATGAAAACCGAACCCCATCAAGTCCGCTTTGTCGATACGGTCCATATCGAAGGCGGACCAGACACCGTGATTCGTTTCTAAACCTGGAACTTCCAGGGTGGGTCTTACTTTCCGGTTTACCCGCGTCACGCTGACCGGGTGGAACGGTTTATTCACTTTCAAGGGAGCAAGTTGTGGTATGAATCGAAGGAAAGTGAATTTGAGCGCATTTTTTCACCTGGCAACCCTTGCGGTTCTCCTGGTCGGAACACCGGCAATCGGGTTGAGTGAAATGCCCAAAATCCCTGCGGAACAAAAGCTTTCAGCGCTGAGCGGCACCGTCAAAGACACGATCGGTCTTCCACTGGTTGGAGCGGTGATCTCGGTTCTTTCAGGCCAGGATTTTCGCCAGGTGACGACCACCTCCCAGACGGATGCCCGCGGCTGGTTTCAAATCCCAGACCTGCCTCCCGGCCTGTATTGTTTGAAGATCTCGGCCACCGGGTTTCAGCCGTTGCTGGGCAAACCAATTGAAGTGACGGCCAACCATCAACAGGTATCCAACTTTGTCCTCCAGCGGGCAGCAATATTGCTCAAATCTCAAAGTATTGACCCGGTGAAGTATCAGAGCCGTCGCAATCGAACTGTTTTCCAACTTGACGAGAATGAAGACCCGGATGGACTCCTGGCTCGGGAAATCCAGTTTCAGCCTCAGTTGCACGGCTCGACAACCGTCATGTCCCAATCTTCCGGTCTCAGCCGGCTCGGCGCCCCTTCAGTCAGTCTCAACTCTCAACTGACCCATCAGTTTTCCGATTCGGTTTTCCTTGAAACCAATCTTCAAACCAGTGGCGCCGCGTCCTCGATTGACCAGTTTTCTTTCCGCGTCAGGACCCTGCTGCCGGGGCACGCTCCCACCATTTCAGCCGGCTACAACCGTCTTCGGTCGACAAGTGGCCCCGAGTCGTTTTCAACTATCGGGAAATTCACGGTCCGAGCCACTGATACCTGGCAAATCGGCGATAAAGTTCTCCTGGTTTACGGTGTGGATTACGCCCAACTCAGCCAGGCGCAGGATACAACCTTCCAACCCTATGTCGGTCTGCGGTGGGCACTGACCCCCCAAACCCAACTGTTTGGCGCCGTCTCCCCCGATGGAGACCTCTCCTTTGACGCCACCACCCACCTCGAAGACCGCACCGCACCGTTTCAAAGTATCACGGACCCCCAACTGGCCGTGGCCACCGCCGATGACCGAACCCGCCTGCAACTCGACCGAACCCGGCGCTATGAGGCTGGAATCGCCCACCAGTTCTCTTCCCGGTCCACCATTGAAACCACCCTCTTCCTCGATACGGTCTCAGGTCACGGCATTGGGCTCGCCCTGCTTGATCCACAGTCGGTCTCCCCGGCAACTGACCCCACCCAGACGCCACTCATTCTTGGTCAAAACGGAGTTCATCAAGGGATTCGCCTCTGGTACCGCCGCCGGTTGACCCCAACCGTTTCCATTGCCGCCGGCTATGCGGCTGGCAACGCCCAAAAACTGGCGCTTCATACCGCCCCGGCGTTCGAGTCCCAACCAGCTTCCAAAATTGATTTTCAGCCGTCCCGGTTTCAAATCCTGACGGCTCGAATTGATGCCCACATTCTGCAAACCGGCTCCATCATCACCGCCGTCCTGCGCAAAACCATGGGAAACCCGGTTTTTGCCCTCGATCCCTTCCAGGGACGACTGCCGGCTCTCGACCGAGGCGTGAGCATCTTTGTTTCGCAACCCCTGCCTCTTCCCCAATTCATTCCGGGGCGATGGGAAATTTTAATCGAGGGCCGCAACCTCTTTGACCAGACCGAAGACCTGTCCACTGAAGGACTGACCATCCAATTACTTTCAACCCGCCGCACCCTCCGGGGCGGTCTTGGAATGCGCTTCTAACCTTTTCCGTGAGGGAGCAGCTGCGCCCCCTTTCGGTTTTTCGATGTTTCCCCTGTGCCGTCTATGAAACCTGCAGTGAATTCCAAAACTATTTTTGTTGGAATTTCAACTGTCATTTGCCTCCTCCTGGCATCGCTGAACCTCTATGAGCGCCTGGCCCAAAAACCGCTGGCCGATGACGGTGTCATCTGGCAAGCGGCCATCCAGGGCCTGCGGGTTCAATATGTCAGACCCGGGAGTGCGGCTGACCGCGCCGGGCTGGTTCCGGGCGATATCCTGCGGGCAATTGATTTTGACGGCCAGCCGATTGCCATTGATGCCGACTGGCAGGTTCAATACTACCTGGATGAAAAAATCGGAATCGGTGGCAAAGTCACCTATCTGGTTGAATGTTTCAACCCCCTTGGTTTGAGCAAAGGCATGTGGGCCGCCGAACTCTATGACATCGGCACCCAACCTTCCCGGTTTGCCATTGACCTGTATTTGGGGGTTATTGGGCTCATCTATCTCCTGATCGGGCTCTTTGTCTTTCATAAGCAGGACCAGACACCCCAAACGCTTCATTTTTATTTCATTTGCCTGCTCTCGTTCCTCTATCTGGTGCTCAGCCCGAGCGGCGACTTTGACTGGTTCGATAAACTGGTTTCCCTGGCTGATAATGCCGCCTTGACCCTGCTGTGTCCGGTGTTTCTTCATTTTTGCTCCCAGTTTCCCCGTCCCAGCCCCTGGCTTGAGAAACACTCCTGGGCCACCCGGATTCTCTATATTCCAGCCCTCTTTTTGATCGGCCTTGAGATTACCCATCTCACCCTGGGCAAAGAAAACCTCAACCTGCTTGAGATCCGCCCCTGGCTCAATACCGCCGAGATTGCCCACTTTACGCTGTTCTTTATTTCAAGCGCCTCGATTGTCATTGTCACGTTTACGCAAACCCGCGCCAGTATTCTGCGTCAGCAAATCAAATGGATTGTGTGGGGGCTCAGTCTGGGAATCTTCCCCTGGACCATTTTCTACGCCTACCCCTATCTCACCGGCATCGGAATCACGCCCTTGATGACCGCCATGGCGGTCGGCCCCACGGTCTTCATCCCGCTGGCTTTCGGCTACTCGATTGTCCGCTATCGCTTGATGGATGTGGACATCATCGTTCGGCGAAGCATGACCTATGCCCTCGCGACGCTCTCCGTCATCGTTCTCTTCATGTTGGGCGTGGTCAAGTCAGCCGAATGGACTCGCGAGCTGTTCCCCTCTATTTCAAATTCAGCCATGACGGTGCTGCAGGTGGCGGTGATGTCCTGCGGGGCAATGCTCTATTCACCGTTGAAAAATTGGCTCCAGGAACGCATTGACCGGATGTTCTACGGCGACAAATACAACTACCGCCGGGGGATTGCCGACTTTGGCCGGACTCTTTCAACCACGACTTCGCTTCCGGATTTGCTCGACGCCGTCGCTGATCGGTTGACCGAAATGCTGGCGGTTGACGACCTGGCAATTTTTGTCCAAACCAATCCCCAGTCCCAAAGTCAACCGCTGTTCCGCCTGGCTTATGCCAAAGGCAACGCCCTGGTGGATTCACTTCCGCCCGAAGTGGATCGGTTTCTGCGCCAATACATCTCCAAACAGGCGCTTTCCCTGCGCAGTGGACGAATCTCCCGCACCTATATCAATCCTGAGGGGACACCCCTTACCTCGCCAGAGTATGATCGCAGCACGCCAGCCGTCCTTTCCCACTTTCTTCCGTGCATTGTTCGGGATCAAATCGTCGCCGTGATTGGACTGGGACGCACTCAGGATCGAACCTTGCTCAGCTCCGAAGATCTTGACCTCCTCTACTCCCTGACCCCTTACGTCGCCGTCGCGATTGAAAACAGCCTTTTGTATCAATCCGAACTCGAGCGAACTCAGGAACTGGCACTCCTCAAAGAATTTAACGAAAATATCATCGAAAGCATCAACGTCGGGATACTTACCGTTGACCCCCAAGGCCAAATGACCAATTGCAACAGCGCCTTTGAAGAACTCTTCTCCGTCAGCCGCGAGCAGGCTGAAGGTCAGTTCGTTCACCAGTTCTTTGATCCTGACCTCGTTCAAACCATGCGGGACGTGATTGGAAACGTCAGTTGGGCACTCTGCGATGTTCGCAATATCTATCGGTATCGGGCCACCACCCGCACTGACGAACCACTGGTTCTCAACATCAATCTCTCGCCCCTCAAGACCAAGGATGAAGCCGTCACGGGCGCCTTGATTGCCTTCGAGGACATCACCAGTCGCGTCCGGCTGGAGGAACAGCTTCGCGAAAACGACAAATTGTCATCTATCGGGTTGCTGGCCGCCGGCGTTGCCCACGAAGTCAATACGCCGTTGACCGGAATTTCCAGCTATACCCAGATGCTGCTCACTCAAACTCCCACGTCAGATGTCAAACATTCAATTCTGGAGAAAATCCACCGCCAAACCATTCGCGCCTCGGATATTGTCAACAACCTGCTGAATTTTTCGCGAACCGGGAATGCCAGTTTTTCACAACTCAGCATTGCCAAACTGCTCGATGACACGCTCCAGTTGCTTGAGCTTCAAATCCGCAATACCCGCATTGAAATTGTTCGGGACTATACCCATACGCTCCCTCCTGTTCTTGGCCAGGCTGGGAAGCTTCAGCAAGTATTCCTCAACCTGATTCTCAATGCTCGCGATGCCATGCCCGACGGCGGCACCCTGCGTATTTCAGCCTCAGTTCATGAAGATTCCATCGTGGTTGATTTTGCCGATACAGGCGAAGGAATTCCTTCCGAACACATTACCAGAATCTATGACCCCTTCTTTACGACCAAAGAAGTAGGTCGTGGCACCGGGCTGGGCCTGGCGGTCAGCTATGGAATCATTCAGGAACATTCAGGCCGCATCTTTGTCGAAAGCGAGCCGGGTCACGGCACCTGCTTCCGGGTCAAACTTCCGTGCCACGTTCACCAGGCATCGTTCCAGGCGGTCGGGGATTAGTGGAGATGAGGGCTCAGGGCGTTTCGATTAGACTTTTCACAGGTGTTGGTTTATAACTTGCGGCTTGCTTCGATTCAATCATTTATCCAGTCTGGATATACCAAAGCAACAACCCAAAATTTTTCCTTTCGTGGAATGGGTTTTTCACCTGTTCCCTTGCTGGTGCATGAAAAAAAGTCCCGTACTCACACTCAAACGAAAAATGAGAGAAGCCCATCTGGTCGCCAAAGGGCTTCTCTCAACCTCCCACCCTATCCTGGTTCACATTATTCCAATGCGTCGGTGCAATCTGGCCTGCACCTATTGCAATGAATTCGATAAGGTATCGGATCCGGTCCCACTGGATGTGATGTATCGGCGAATTGATAAACTGGCTGAACTGGGCACCACGATTGTGACTGAAAGTGGTGGCGAACCCATGATGCATCCCAATATTTACGACATCATTGCGCGCGTTCGAAAACACGGAATGATGTCAGGCATTATTACGAATGGGTATTATCTTTCTCCGGAACGGATAAAACTTCTGAATGAAGCCGGATTGGAATACCTCCAAATCAGCATTGATAATGTCACGCCAGATGAAGTTTCACAGAAAAGCCTGAAGGTTTTGGATAAGAAATTACAGAACCTGGCTCAGTACGCCGAGTTTGAAGTCAATATCAATTCCGTCATTGGTGGGGGAATCAAAAACCCACAGGATGCCATCACCGTTGGCCGCCGCGCAGCCGAACTTGGGTTCTCAGTCTCAGTGGGAATCATTCATGATGGGCACGGCCATCTCAAACCACTGACCCCTGACGAAGCTGAAGTGTATCGCCAACTGAAAAAGATTGGAAAATCAGGACATTCGCAAATTACTCAGTTCCAGGATGCGCTGGCTGAAGGACGTCCAAACCAGTGGAAGTGCCGGGCTGGGGCCCGATACCTCTATATCTGTGAAGATGGGCTGGTGCACTATTGTTCCCAACAACGCGGCTATCCTGGCACACCGCTTGAAAATTATTCGCGGGAAGACATTATTCGCGAATACAACACCCCAAAATCCTGTGCCGATTACTGCACGATTGCCTGTGTTCACAAAGTCTCGAAAATGGATTTCTGGCGTGACCCTCAATATCATCAACCAACAATGGTTGAAACTGGAAAATAGCTCTTTGAATGAAGAATGAAGAATTGAGAAAGTGGTGAGCGGTTCGTACCTGGTGTTTAGGCGTCAATATTTTCCAAGAACCAGGAACCAGGAACTAATACCAGTTTGTAATCAGTAGATCGTAGTCAGCAGCCAAATTCTTCATTCTCAATTCTTCATTCTTCATTCCGTTCCCCGGCCCGGTGGTGGAATTGGTAGACACGCAGGTCTTAGAAGCCTGTCTCGCAAGAGGTGTGGGTTCGAGTCCCACCCGGGTCATCCGAACTTATGAATGACGAAAAGGTCCAATCCGGCATCAGTGCTTTATCCTCTGCGGATCCTGGACTGTAACTCTTCAGCCCGTGACTTCTCCCGTAACGCCTGAGCCTGGGCGGTCGCCATCGCGGTCCGTTCCCGCGCCAGTTGCTCCAACAGTTGTTGATTGCGTTTTTCAAGCGCTTCAATCCGCCCTCCAGTTGTTTGTGATTGGCCTTTGACTTCATCCAGCCTGGCCACCACCTCGGCATACTCTCGCTGTAATTTTTCCACCTTAAGACTCAGGCTTTCTTTCTCAGAGCGCTCAGCCTCCAGCGCTCGCTCCAGCGACAGCACCAGTGAGGAACTTTGCGCCGCTTTCGTCTGGGCTTCGATTGATTTGCGCTCTTCTTCATTGGCCCGGGTCTGGGCCAGTAACAACTGCCGCTGAACGTCTTCCTTTTCCTGTTGCAAATCAAAATTATGGACCTTCAACCGCTGGTTTTCCCCTTGCAGGACGTCACAGTCCCCGGCCATCCGCTCCAACTGGGTTTGAAATTCTTTCACTGAAGCTTCCAACTCCTGAACCCGATCCTCAGCATCGTTGACCTCAAGCGCCTGGGTCATCACCACCGAATCCACTTCCTGTTGAACCCAGGTGTATGCCGCAAAAGAGACTTCACGGGCAAAGGTTTGGGTTACCTGCTGAAACCACTCCGGGACTTTTCCCTCCCACTCCTCTTTCTTTTTTATTTCCGGTAACGGAGAGCGCAACGGCTCACGAGTCCGAAATGGTTGCCCGATGCCAGCATCAGGTTCATCTGAAGCCAGTTTCTGAATGAATTTTTGGATCGTGGAGTATGAACCACGTCCAATTTCAGTTCGAATATTCAGGGTTGTCACTGGCACCTGAGCCATCTTTAACCGTTCGACCGCCTCGATAAATTCTTCCCAGGTAAGTTTGGCCATAGCGGATTTGCTCTCCAACTCCTTTTCTTTTTCTGGTGATGGTTGTGCTGGGAAACAGCCATTCCATTCCCAAGAGCACTTTTCGATGATTCCATAAATGTAATTACAGGCGCAACCGTAAATTCTGGTGTGCTGATTTCCAATTGCCCGGTTTTCTCGATCTGGGAACTGCCAGGACTGGGGGAGCGAAAAATCATTGCTGCAGCCCCTCGGAATGGATATTGTTTCGCCTCCCGACCTTATTGCTGGGCGGGAGATCACACCATCGGTCATCAGGTACCACTGAAAATCTGTAACCACTACCGGTTTTACTTTCTCATACCAACTTTTAAGCTCAAAAGGAGAACCCACGTTATGCTGCAAGTCGGTCAGAAAGCTCCCGATTTTAATATGGCCAGCACCAAAGACCTCAATACTCTGGCTGAAAATGTAAAACTGTCGGATTATGCCGGAAAATGGCTGGTCCTGTTTTTCTACCCGCTCGACTTCACCTTTGTTTGCCCAACTGAAGTGACTGGATTCAGCGACCGGATTAGTGAGTTTCATGACCTCGGCGCCGAAGTCATTGCGGTCAGTACCGATAGTGTTTATTCCCATCGAGCCTGGATTGAAACGCCCCGTGAGAAAAACGGTGTCGGGCCAATCAACTTCCCACTGGCCAGTGATCTGACCAAACAGGTTTCACGTGATTTTGGCATTCTGATCGAAGAACGCGGGATTGCCTTGCGTGGGCTGTTTATTATTGACCCCAATGGCGTCCTCCAGTACCAGGTCGTCCACTCCCTCAACATTGGTCGCAACGTAGATGAAGCCCTCCGGGTCCTGGAAGCCTTACAATCTGGAGAACGCTGCCCAATCAACTGGAAGCGCGGTCAGTCACATATCTAGAGGGCTGAAGACTCGCAAACTCGGGGCTGAAGACATTGGGTTTAATACCCTGAGCCCGATTTCTTCAGCCCCAAGCCCTCAGCCCCAAGCCCTGGATTTCCGCTTTACATCCTGGCGGCGAGTGCTACACTGGCAGGTTTTCATGCGCTGTGCGCCTGAAAACCTGCCTATTGCATCGAACGGCTATTCCAAACCGGCCCGTTTATCCTTCCAACCAAACCGTCTTTTCTTCATCAATTTCTGTTTCAATATGAAAGCTACCGTTCACGTCACCCTGAAACCTGGAGTCCTTGACCCACAAGGGCAGGCCATTCATCACGCGGCTGAAACACTCGGCTACCAGACGATTGAGGCCATTCGCCAGGGAAAATTTTTTGAAGTCTCGATTTCCGATGGTGTGTCACCTGAAACCGCACAGGCTGAGGTCGAGAAACTGGCCCAGGACGTTCTTTCAAACCCGGTCATCGAAGATTTCACCGTCTCGATTGATCCACCACCGATTCAACCAGCCACGTCAGGAGGCCAGGCATGAAATTCGGAGTTCTTGTTTTTCCTGGATCGAACTGTGACCACGATACTTATCATGTCATCAGCAAAGTCATCGGTCAGCCGGTTCAATTCATCTGGCATCGCAATACAACCCTGAATGGATGCGATGTGGTGTTTCTTCCAGGTGGGTTTTCCTATGGAGATTATTTGCGATGTGGCGCCATCGCCAGCTTTTCTCCCATTCTGCAGGCGGTCAAAGAATTTGCCGCTCAGGGAGGCTATGTCGTCGGCATTTGCAATGGATTTCAAATCCTGTGCGAGTCCAAACTCCTTCCTGGAACGCTTCTGCGCAATCGTGACCTGAAATTCAAGTGCCAGTTCACTCACCTCCGGGTTGAAAACAACTCAACGCCGTTTACTCGCAATTGCTTACCTTCCAGTGTGATATCACTCCCAATCGCGCATGGCGAGGGAAATTATTTCTGCACGAGCGAAGAGTTATCAGACCTAAATACTCACCAGCAAGTTGTTTTCCGTTACGCGACCCCAGAGGGTCACATTACGGATCAAGCCAATCCCAATGGCTCGCTTGATAATATTGCCGGCATCATCAATCGCGAAGGAAATGTACTGGGAATGATGCCTCACCCGGAACGGGCCTGCGAAGAACTCCTGGGCGGCAGCCAGGGACTGAAAATATTTGATTCCCTCCTGACCTCCGTGATTGAGCGCCTGAAAGCCCGCGATGCCTGACCCTATTTATGACAGGGTGACCAATGACAAAGTGACAAGGTGACAAGGTGACAGGGTGACAGGGTGACAAGGTGACAGGGTGACCAACATTTATTTCTCCAGGTCAAGAGTTTAAGAATATACAATAAGGAGACTTTTTAGTTTTTTGTGTAAATGGCTAGACTGAATTTTTTAGATCGTTTTTAAGTTTAGATAAACTGTTTATATTCAATATTTAGTGACTAAAGAAAGAGCCAATCACCTGGTTTTTTCAGGTTAAATTGACTGGTTACAGAAAAATATGGACAGTCCCTCCCGTTTCCTACAAAAACACCCTCAGATTCTGTCATTTGTCACCCTCTCACCCTCTCACCCTCTCACCCTCTCACCTTGTCACCTTGTCACCTTGTCACCTTGTCACCTTGTCACCCTCTCACCCTCTCACCCTCTCACCCTCTCACCTTGTCACCTTGTCACCTTCTCACCTTCTCACCTTGTCACCTTCTCACCTTGTCACCTTGTCACCCTCCCCGCCTTCCGGCTGAACTCACACCTTCTTTCTGATCTGGAATAAAGCAGGCAGGTTCGAAATTTTTCTCCATGACAAGAGAAAGCCACTACGGTATGCTCTCAGTGAACATAAACCGCTAATTGATCACCCCCACAGCACCATTCCTCTCTTATCCAGACTGCTGTGGAAGCCTTGACCCAAACCAACCAACCCGAATTCTTTCTCTTGAAAACCAGTCGTTCCTGAGCCTGATTTGATTCACAGTTCCAACCTCCCATTGGAAGCGTGGACCAACCGCCAGGAATGGTTCTTCAACCCTGCCAGGCAATGCTCTATCTGCCTTCGGCTCAGAAGTCACACCTTCAGCTCAACAACCGAAAGAGGACGAATTGTTATGAGTACACCACGCCCATCTGGTTCAGTCGATACGCTGTGCGTGAATGCGATCCGCACCCTATCGATGGATGCCGTGCAAGCTGCAAATTCTGGCCACCCAGGAACACCGATGGCCATGGCGCCCGTCGCCTATACCCTGTGGAATGAATTTCTGCACTTTGATCCCGAAGATCCGATCTGGCCCAATCGGGATCGTTTTGTTTTATCGATGGGACATGCCTCCATGTTGCTCTACAGCATGCTTCATCTGACAGGTGTCAAAGCGGTCAATTCCGTGTATGAAAAAACCGGTGAACTATCGGTCCCGCTTGATGATATCAAACGCTTTCGTCAACTCGACAGCCGCTGCCCGGGTCACCCGGAATACCGATGGACCTCCGGGATTGAAACCACGACCGGGCCCCTGGGTCAAGGCATTGCCACCAGTGTTGGAATGGCCATTGCAGGCAAGTGGCTGGCGGCGACCTACAATCGCCCCGGGTTTGATATTTTTAATTATCGGGTGTATGCGTTGTGCGGTGATGGATGCCTGATGGAAGGAATTTCCCAGGAAGCGGCATCGCTGGCCGGACATTTAAAATTGAACAATCTGTGCTGGATTTATGACAACAATAAAATCACGATTGAAGGCAATACGTCGTGGGCCTTCAGTGAGGACGTCGCAACTCGCTTTATCGGATGCGGCTGGAATGTCACCCGCGTCGGTGATGCCAATGATCTTGCTATGCTCCGCCGTGCGTTTCTCACCGCCCAAAAGGAATCCGACCGCCCAACCCTGATCATTGTTGATAGTCATATCGCCTACGGCGCTCCGAACAAACAAGATACCCACGCCGCCCACGGCGAACCACTCGGCGAAGAAGAAATCCGACTCACCAAACGCAATTATGGCTGGCCGGAGGAGGCCAAATTCCACGTTCCCGAAGAAGTCTACGAGCATTTCCGCAAAGGCATCGGTGCTCGTGGCCACCAGGGTCGCAACCAATGGATTGTGAAGTTTAATGAATACAACAAAGCTTACCCCGATCTGGCGGAACAGGTCTTTCGCATGCAAAAACGCGAACTCCCCGAGGACTGGGACAAAGACCTCCCGACCTTCCCGGCAGATCCCAAAGGCATGGCTGGTCGTGATGCCTCTGGAAAAGTGTTAAACACTCTGGCCAAAAATGTGCCGTGGCTCATTGGGGGCTCAGCCGACCTGGCGCCCTCAACTAAAACCCGCCTGACCTTCCCCGAAGCGGGTGATTTTACTGCCGACAATTACGCTGGCCGCAACTTTCACTTCGGCATTCGGGAACATGCGATGGCCGCCGCCCTCAACGGGCTCTCGTTGTCCAAGATTCGCCCGTACGGCTCTGGTTTCATGATCTTTTCAGATTACGCCCGGCCCTCCATCCGGCTCAGTTCGATTATGGAAATTCCAACCATCCACATTTTTACCCATGATTCGATTGGGGTGGGTGAGGATGGACCAACCCACCAGCCAGTCGAGCATCTGGCCTCGTTGCGCGCCATCCCTGGACTTCTGGTTATCAGACCGGCTGACGCCAACGAAGTCACCGAAGTCTGGCGAAATATCATGCAGATTAAACATGAACCCGTGGCATTGATTTTGACCCGCCAGGCCCTTCCAACCGTTGACCGGACCCGATTTGCCAGCGCTGAAAATGTAAAGCACGGAGCCTATGTCCTGGCTGACCCGCCAGATGGTTCAACACCGGACGTCATTTTGCTCGCTTCCGGCTCCGAAGTCTCACTCTGTGTCCAGGCGTATGAACAACTGACCAGTGAAGGCATCAACGCCCGCGTCGTCTCCATGCCCTGCTGGGAAATCTTTGAACATCAGTCGGCTGAGTATCGCGAGTCGGTAATTCCGGATTCGATTCAGGCCCGCGTTGCGGTCGAACAGGCTTCCACTTTTGGATGGGGGCGGTATGTCCATCATCGTGATGCCATCATCGGCATGCACACCTTTGGCGCCAGTGCGCCACTCAAGGAACTGACCAAGAAATTCGGCTTCACCCTTGAAAATGTGGTCGCCACGGCCAAACGTGAAGTCGAACGGTCCAAAGCATAGCCAGGAGCGAACAAAAAGCGAGGAGTGAGGAGCGAGGAGCGAGTAGGAAAACCAGACGTCTCAATGGGCTGAGATTCCTGGATTGACCGCTCGCCGGCTCACTCCTCACCACTCGCTTTTTGATTGACAACTCACGGCTCACTCCCTACTCCTCGCTCTTCGCTCTCCCTTCACTTAAAGAATGAGTTGATACCTTCCCAAGTTTGGCTATACTGTGCGCCACATTTCGTCATCGCCCGACTTTTCTTCTCCCAACTTCCGATTTTCACCAAAACTTTCATACTCACCCAGACCGGTGGGAATCATCAGGTAACGGCTGAGCCACCTGGCTTCACCGCTTGACCAGTTCCAATTTTCTTGACCATTCGTCTCTGGGTTCCTCCAGACACCGGATGTGTCGGAGAACTTTCGTAAGTCACCGTGCGATGGCATTCAATCGAACATCAAAGAGGACTACACCGCATGCCAAGTAAGCTCACAGCTACCAAATCAATTACTGACCTCATGAAGGAGTCTGAAAACCCTGAGCACGGGCTGAAACGTGCCCTGGGTCGGTTGAATCTGACAACCCTTGGGGTCGGCGCCATTATCGGGGCCGGTATTTTTGTCCTTACGGGCTCGGCTGCCGCTCAATACGCCGGCCCGGCGATTGTCCTTTCATTTATCGTCGCCGGGATTGGCTGCCTGTTCGCCGGGTTGTGCTATGCCGAATTCGCCTCCATGATCCCGATTGCTGGCAGCGCCTACACCTACGCTTACGCCACCATGGGCGAATTCCTGGCCTGGATTATCGGCTGGGATTTGATTCTCGAATATCTGTTTGGGGCTTCCACCGTCGCCGTCGGCTGGTCAGGGTATATCGTCAGCTTTCTCAAAGATTTGGGGCTGGTTATCCCCCCAGCCCTGTCACAGGCGCCCCTGGCCTATAATGCCGCCACCCATGGCTGGACCCAAACCGGCGCCGTTATGAATCTGCCGGCAATGTTTATTGTCGCCCTGATGACGGCTCTTCTGGTCGTCGGTATTAAAGAATCCGCTTATTTTAACAATCTGATCGTGATTATTAAGATTGTCGTGATCTTGCTCTTTGTTGGGTTTGGATTTGCCTACATCAAACCAGCCAATTTGACCCCCTTGATTCCAGAAAATACGGGAACGTTTGGCGTGTATGGCTGGAGCGGCATCCTGCGCGGCGCGGCGGTCATTTTCTTTGCCTACATTGGATTTGATGCCGTTTCAACTGCCGCCCAGGAAGCCAAAGACCCTCAAAAAGATATGCCGATTGGGATTCTCGGCTCCCTGGCGATCTCAACCGTGCTCTATATTCTGGTGGCTATTGTGCTGTGCGGAATTGTCCGCTATGACCAGCTCAATGTGGCTGATCCAATTGCGGTTGGGATTGATGCCGCCGGGGATGGCCTCAAATGGTTGCGCCCGGTTATCAAAATTGGGGCCATTGCCGGTTTGAGTTCCGTGGTGCTGGTCATGCTCCTGGCCCAGCCCCGTATTTTTTACGCCATGTCCAAAGATGGGTTGCTCCCAGCCTTCTTTGCCAAAGTTCATCCCACGTTCGGAACTCCGTATATCACCACCATTCTCACGGGTGGCGTCGCCATGGTGGTCGCTGGATTGTTTCCAATCGGACTGCTTGGCGAACTGGTTTCCATCGGCACCTTGCTCGCGTTTGTGATCGTCTGCGTTGGCATCCTGGTGCTGCGCTATACCAAACCGGATATCCATCGGCCATTCAAAACGCCGCTGGTGCCACTCGTGCCAATCCTTGGAGCGCTGGTTTCACTGGCTCAAATGGCGGCCCTGCCGCTTGACACCTGGATCCGGCTCCTGGTCTGGATGGCTCTGGGAATTGTGATTTATTTCACCTACGGCATCCATCACAGCAAAATCCAGAAGGCACGGTGAACAGTGGCTTTTTCCCATGGCAGGTGACTGTCCCGTCACCTGCCACTTGTCTTCTCTCTCCTTGCCAGTTCTGTCCCATCCGCAGTTCCTTACCAGTCTCATTCATCATATTTCGCTTGCCTTTCTGTCGGTTGTGCTGGTACAACACGCCTACCATCTTCAATTTTCACACCTGTTCTCATTCAATTCCAATTCACGGCTATCCGCGCTCAGAAGCGTTCAAGGGGGAGTCTCACGTCATGTCACCATCGGCACGGACCTCAACCGCGCCTTCGCTGCCGCAGATTTGTATCACGACCATCCGGACCGCGGCGATTGACGCCGATACACCAGATTCTCCCCTCCACGGTGGGTCTCCCTCGCCGCCGCCCCCAACCGGTTTGGAGGGTGGGTTCGTGTGTGGAGTCAACCCGTTCGAAAAATCAACACACCTGCTGCTTGCCGCCTTGACCCCTCCGGTCAGGTGGAGGTTTATCTCCACCTTGGTTGCACGTGCTGGTTATCTATCAATGCACCCAGGTCGCGTTTTCAGCCCTGCGTGATCCATCGTTTCCCGGAATAGACTTGGATCCTTGTGGATTCACCGCTGAACACATCATCAATCGGTCTTACCTATTCCTCCATTGAAGTAAGAAATATGACTGATGGAACTATTCAACGGGTGAGGTACTGGCTTGCCCCTGTGATGACCTCCTGGTGAAGAACGCCTGTGTTGGATCAACCTCCCCTGGTCCAGCCAGCCGCCACTTCGTTCCAAATGGACAATGTATCGTTTCAGTTAACCTTTGGTGAGAACAAGAAAGGCAGAGTATTCCATGAATCCCCTGAAGGCTTTACACGAATATAAACAATCTCCGTGGCTGGACTACATCCGACGGAGCCTGATTACCAGCGGTGAACTCCAACGCCTGATCGACGAAGATGGGCTGATGGGGTTGACCTCGAATCCCGCGATTTTTGAAAAAGCCATTACCGGCAGTAATGATTACACCGACGCCATTGCCGAACTCGAATCTGAAAATCTTGAAGCAACTGAGTTGTATGAGCGTCTGGCTATTCGCGACATCCAGGACACCGCTGATATCCTGCGGTCCGTCTATGAAAAAACCAGCCGCCGCGACGGGTATGTCAGCCTGGAAGTGTCTCCCTACCTGGCCCGTGATACCCAGGGCACCATTGATGAAGCCCGCCGGCTCTGGAAAGCCGTCAACCGGGAAAACTTGATGGTCAAAGTTCCCGCCACGACCGAAGGCGTTCCAGCCATCAAGCAACTCATCAGTGAAGGAATCAATATCAACGTCACCCTGCTCTTTGCCCAGGCCGCTTATGAAGATGTGGCTGAAGCCTATATCTCCGGTCTGGAAACCTTTGTCGCCAATGGCGGCGACCCCAGCCATGTGGCCAGTGTGGCGAGCTTCTTTATCAGCCGGATTGATACCGCGATTGATGCCCTGGCCCAGTCCAAACTGCAAGCAACCACCGACCCCGCCGAACAGACCCGCATCAAGAGCGTGATGGGCAAAGTGGCGATTGCCAACGCCAAAATCACCTACCAGGCATACAAGGAAATCTACCATTCCAAACGCTGGCAGGCCCTGGCCGAAAAAGGCGCCCAAAGCCAGCGCCTCCTCTGGGCCAGCACCAGCACCAAAAATCCCAGCTTCCGCGATGTGATTTATGTTGAAGAATTGATCGGCGCCGATACCGTCAATACCGTCCCGCCAGCCACGTTTGATGCCTTCCGCGATCACGGGAAACTGCGGGCCAGCCTTGAGGAAGATGTGGTTGGGGCCCACGACGTCATGGACACCCTCGCCGCCGTCGGAATTTCAATGAAGGACGTCACCGATACCCTCCTGAGCGACGCTGTCCGGTTGTTTGCCGAACCCTTTGAAAAACTGCTCCGCTCCATTGATAAAAAGTGCAAACTCGTCTCCTGGACCGAAGTCAACAAACAGTCCTACCACCTCCCCGCTGATCTCGCCGCTCTGGTCAAAGAATCCATTGAAGACTGGCAGGTCAACGGCAAGGTCCGTCGGCTGTGGGCCCGCGATACCTCGCTCTGGACCCGGTCCGATGAGAATAGCTGGCTCGGCTGGCTCAGCATCATCGAAGACCAGCTTGGCGACCCGGCACATCTGCACCGGATTGCCGAAGATGTCAAGACGGCTGGCTTTTCGCATGTCCTGCTGCTCGGCATGGGCGGCTCCAGCCTGTGCCCCGAAGTCTTCAAAATGACCTTCGGCCACCTTGACGGCTTCCCTGAACTCCACGTGCTCGACTCCACCGACCCGGCTCAGGTCAAAGCTTTTGAACAAAAAGTTGATCTGGCCAAAACCCTGTGCATTGTGTCGAGCAAATCCGGCAGCACGCTGGAACCAAACATTTTCAAGCAGTACTTCTTTGAACGCTTGAAAGAAACCGTCGGCGCCGACAAGGCCGGCAGCCACTTTGTCGCCATCACCGACCCGAACTCCAAAGTTGAGCAAATCGCCACCAGCGAAGGCTTCCGCCATATCTTCCACGGCCTGCCCAGCATTGGTGGTCGCTACTCGGCGCTTTCGAATTTTGGGATGATTCCCGCCGCCGCCATGGGACTCGATACGCTGAAGTTCCTCGACCTGTCCGAGGAAATGGCCAGCGCCTGCTCCCACTGTGTTCCAACCGGCGATAACCCCGGCGTGGTGCTGGGCAATGTGCTGGGCGCCCTGGCCCGCGCCGGTCGCGACAAAGTCACGATCATTACCTCTCCCGACATTTGGGATTTCGGCGCCTGGCTCGAACAATTGCTGGCTGAATCAACCGGCAAGGAGGGCAAGGGCCTGATTCCGGTGGATCGTGAAAACCTCGGCGCCCCTGACGTGTACGGCAACGACCGCATCTTTGCCTACCTTCGGTCGGAAACTGGGGCCGATGCGGCCCAGGATGCCGCCGTTGATGCCCTCGAACAGGCCGGGCACCCGGTGGTTCGAATCAATCTGATTGATACCTATCACATCGGGCAGGAAATGTTCCGCTGGGAAATCGCCACTGCCGTGGCCGGCTCCGTGATCGGAATCAATGCCTTCAACCAGCCTGACGTCGAAGCCAGCAAGATTGCGACCCGGAAACTCACCTCGGAATATGAAAAGACCGGCTCACTTCCCGCCGAATCACCGTTCTTTGAGGCTGATGGAATTAAACTCTTTAGTGATGAAGCCAACGTAGCCGCCCTCACCGCCGCTGTCGGCGAGAATCAATCGCTCAATGCCTTTGTCAAAGCTCATCTCGACCGATTGACCGATGGCGATTACTTTGCCGTCCTGGCCTATGTCGAAATGAATGAGGCTCACGATCAGCCGCTCCAGGCCCTTCGACACCAGGTTCGCGATACCAAGAAAGTGGCAACCTGCCTCGGGTTTGGACCACGGTTCCTCCACTCAACGGGTCAGGCATATAAAGGCGGTCCCAACTCAGGTGTGTTCCTCCAAATCACCTGTGACGATGCCGCTGATCTGCCAGTCCCCGGACAAACCTTTACGTTCGGAGTCGTCAAGGCCGCTCAAGCCCGAGGCGATTTCCAGGTTCTGGCGGAACGCAACCGGCGCGCCCTCCGGATTCACCTCGGCGCAGATGTCAAAGCGGGACTGGCCACCCTCCAGGCCGCCGTGGCGGCAGCACTCGCCTAAATTTAAATTATTGGATTGTGAAGTATGAATTATGAGGCAACATCCAAACACCCATAATTCATACTTCATACTTCATAATTCATTTCACCTTCCAACGAACAACTAAGAAAAGAGGAAAAGTGCCATGTCTACTCCAAGCAGTGCCCCAACGTCTGCCAAAATTGGAATGATCGGTCTCGCCGTGATGGGACGCAACCTGGCGATGAATATCGAACGCAACGGCTTCCCGATTGCCGTGTGGAATCGCGACCCAGGCACCGTTGACAAATTTATGGAAACGGTTCAGGGCAAACAGTTTATTGGTGCCCACTCACCCGAAGAATTCGTCAAATCCATTGAACGACCTCGTAAAATTATCCTCCTCGTCAAAGCTGGCGGGCCGGTGGATTGGACCATTGATCAGATCAAACCTTATCTGGAAGAAGGCGATATTATTATTGATGGCGGCAACTCCTACTTTCCCGATACCATTCGCCGCGAAAAGGCCCTCAAAGCCGAAGGACTGAATTTTATCGGGTGCGGGGTGTCTGGCGGTGAGGAAGGCGCCCTCTGGGGTCCATCACTGATGCCCGGCGGTGACCCGGAAGCCTATAAAAACCTGGCCCCAATCTGGGAAGCCATTGCCGCCAAAGTTGATGATGGCCCCTGTGTGACCTATATCGGCCCAGATGGCGCCGGACATTTCGTGAAAATGGTCCACAACGGGATTGAATACGGCGATATGCAGCTCATTGCCGAAGCCTATGACATCCTGCGCCGGGTTCTGAAAATGGAAGCCGCCGAACTGGCTGAAGTGTTTACCAAATGGAACGAAGGTTCGCTCCAGTCCTTCCTGATCGAAATCACGTCCCACATTTTCAAGGCCATTGACCCTGAAACCGGTAAACCCCTGGTGGATCTGGTCATGGACAAAGCCGGCCAGAAAGGCACCGGCAAATGGACCTCCGAAGAAGCCCTCGAAATGGGCGTTGCCGTCTCAACCATTCACGCCTCAATTGAAGCCCGCTGCCTCTCAGCCCTCAAAGATGAACGCGTCGAGGCCAACTCGCAAATCCCTGGTCCAACCGATTATGTCTATGATGGTGATCGGCAGGCTTTCATTGATGCGGTTCACGATGCCCTCTATGCCAGCAAAATTTGCTCATATGCCCAGGGAATGGCCATGCTCGCCCAGGCGTCGCGTGAACGGAACTGGAACCTCAACCTGGGTGAAATCAGCCGGATTTGGAAAGGCGGCTGCATTATCCGGGCGCAATTCCTCGATAAGATCAAGCAGGCGTATCACCGTCGGGCCGATCTCCCCAACCTGCTCCTCGATCCCGATTTCAAAGCCTGGGTCGTTGATGCTCAACCTCGCTGGCGACAGGTGGTCAGCGTGGCCACGCTGGCCGGAATCCCCATCCCAGCCATGTCGGCCAGTCTCAGCTACTTTGATATGTACCGCACCGCCAACCTGCCGTTAAACCTGACCCAGGCCCAACGCGACTACTTCGGGTCCCATACCTACGAACGGGTTGACCAGCCTGACCTTGGCTTTATCCACACGGAGTGGAAGTCATTGATGAAGTAGCCAGAGAGAGCGAGTAGCGAGTAGCGAGTAGTCAAACCCTGGTATTTCATTGAAGTGATCCATTTCAATTTCAACCTTGAATCCAGATCTGATTGACTACTCGCTACTCGCTACTCGCTACTCGCTACTTGCTTTCTCTCCGCGACTCGCTATTCACTCACAATCAGAGAAGGTGAAAAAGATATGAGCACTTTGGATACCTTGGAAAATCCACTCCGCGAAGGGATGCGGCTTGAAACCTCACCCGCCCCCAATACGGTCGTTATTTTTGGGGCCTCGGGCGACCTGGCCAAACGCAAACTGGTGCCGGCATTGTACAACCTGGCGCGTGATCACCGGCTTCCCGGCGGCTTTTCGGTGGTCGGCTTTGCCCGCAGCGAATCCTCCCACGATGCCTACCGCACTGATATGCGCGAGGCGGTTGCCAAATTCTCAACCACCGGGCCACCCGAAGACTCCCTCTGGGACAGCTTTGCCCAGGGCCTGTTTTACTGCACCGGCAACTATGACGATCTGGCCAGTTACCAGCGCCTGAGCACCCTGCTGGATCAACTTGATACCGAACGGGGCACGGGCGGAAATCGCGTCTTTTATCTCTCCACTCCACCCAGCCTGATCAGCCCGATTATGGATCACATTGGGAAATCCGGCCTCTCCAAAGGCAAGGATGGCGGCTGGGCGCGCATTATTATTGAAAAACCCTTTGGACACGACCTGGCTTCCGCCCAACACCTCAACCAGGAAGTCAATCGGATCTTCGATGAAGACCAGGTCTATCGCATTGACCACTATCGGGCCAAGGAAACCGTTCAAAATATTGTGGTCATGCGCTTTG
The DNA here is from genome assembly GCA_016208495.1 of Acidobacteriota bacterium. NCBI lineage: Bacteria > Pseudomonadati > Acidobacteriota > Acidobacteriota bacterium. The sequence continues at coordinate 77,247 of JACQXX010000116.1, forward strand.
CGAACGGAATTTTTGAACCGATCTGGAACCGAAATTTCATTGACCACATTCAAATCACGGCGGCAGAAGCCGTCGGCGTGGAAGGCCGCGGCGGGTATTATGAAAATGCCGGTGCTGTCCGCGACATGCTTCAAAACCACCTGCTCCAACTCCTGGCCCTGGTCGCCATGGAACCCCCGCCCTCGCTTGACTCGACCGCCATCCGCGACGAAAACATCAAGGTTGTGAAGGCCATCCGCCCAATTCCAGCCGACCGGGTCAACCAGTTTGCCATTCGCGGCCAGTACAGCCGGGGGTGGGTTGGGGGTGCCGAAGCCCCAGGCTACCGTCAGGAATCCGGGGTCAACCCTGAATCAGCCACGGAAACCTTTGCCGCCACCAAGTTTTATATTGACAACTGGCGATGGGCCGATGTCCCGTTTTATATGCGCTCCGGCAAACGCATGACCAAACGCGCAACTGAAATTGCCGTCCAGTTCCGCAATGTCCCTCACCGGCTGTTTAACCAGACGGCAGCCGATCTGATCGAACCCAACCTGCTGGTGATCCGGGTCCAGCCAGATGAAGGCATCACGATCAAACTCGCGGCGAAAGTTCCCGGTCAGGCCATGCACCTGAGATCGGTCAATATGGACTTTCGCTATGGAAGTTCCTTCGGCGTCCGCTCGTCCGACGCCTACGAACGGCTCATCCTTGATTGCATGCTGGGCGATGCCACCCTCTTTACCCGCCGCGATATGGTCGAAGCCGGCTGGGCGTTGATGATGCCCGTCCTGGAGTCCTGGCAGGCCGCCAAAGACAAAGATTTGCACTTCTATCAGGCCGGCTCGTGGGGCCCTGAAGCTGCCGATTCTTTGATGCTTGAAGGCCGCTCCTGGCGCAGATTGTAACCCGATGTAGGGCATCCAAGGCCGCAGGTGACAGCGACCATTCACTGAGTCACCCACCTCAGCGGCCTCCCTACCGCGAACAAGACGGACGAAAAGGATATGGAACAGCAAAACTCAATTATCGAAGAAATCGAACGCAAGCGCCCGGTCGATGTCGCCAAGATCGAACGTGAACTGGCCGAACTCTGGAAAGCCGCCGCCAGTTCCAAAGAAGGCGGCGGCGAAGCGGTCACCCGGGTGTGTCTGCTCAATCTGCTGATTTACACCTCGGATGAAGATCATGCCTCCACCCTTGGCGGAACCATCGCCACCGTCACCGAACATGCTCCCTGCCGGGCCATGGTGCTGGTCGGAAATCCAAAAAATCCGGATAGCCACACCGAAGCCTGGATCTCGTCCCACTGCCATATGACCCAAAACCGACAACAGGTCTGTTGCGAGGAAATCCGGGTGACGGCCAGTGGAAAAGCACTGGAACACCTCTCGGATACGATTGCTCCGTTGCTCGTCGCCGATCTGCCGACCTTTCTCTGGTGGCAAGACGCCCATGCCCTGAGCCAGCCCCTGTTTCGTGGATTTCTCAACCAGGTCAATCGCATTATCGTTGATAGCGGCCAGTTGACCCACCGGGACCAGGAATTTCGCCACCAGGCGGAGATTATCCTCAATGCCCGCCATCAGGCCGCCTTTAGCGATCTGAATTGGGCCCGCTTAACCGTTTGGGAAGAATTGATAGCCAGCTTTTTCGATGCTCCTGAAATGCACGTTTATTTGAAACGGCTGAACAAAGTCACCATCACCTACTCATTCAATGGTGAAATTGCAGGCGTGCCAATTCGCACGCTGTTCCTGGTTAGCTGGCTCTCCAACCGCCTGTCGTGGAAGTTGAAAGATGCGGCTGAAGTTTCGCCGCAACAGTTGGAGTTTCGATTCCGATCCCCATACACCCGGCTGCAGGTTGAAATCCTGCCGGAAACCAACACCAACTTCCCGTCAACCGTTATCACCGGTGTAACCATGTCCACCGCAGGTGAAAAGCCGGCGACCTTTGAAGTCCGCCGGCGGGCGCCAAAAGAAAAAGAAGATGTCTTTGAGACCCGGGTGGTCATTACCGATGGAGCTTCCGTTGACCGCGTTGTTTCTTCCTACCGCCCGCATGATGCCGACCTCATTGCCCATGAGGTTGAAATTTTTGGTCGTGATCGAGGGTATGAAGAAGCCGTAAAATCCACCCTCAGCCTGATTGAAGAAATCCAGGCTGAATTACTGGTCTGACCCAATCAAATGAAGAATGAAGAATTGAGAAAGTGGTTAGTGGTTAGTGTGGTTAGTGGTTAGTGGTTAGTGTGGTTAGGGAGCGTTAAAAAACAACTTCCCGATTTTCATTTGGGTCGAAGCCATTTTCTTTTGAGTTCGGTGGCACTTTCCCTGACAAAAGCTCAGACCCCATTGAAGTCTTTGGATTTCTTTTTCGTGTTTTTCGTGTTTTTCCGTGTTTTTCGTGTTTTTCGTGGTTTCCTGTTCTGAAATTGGATCTCTCCGGGTGACTTTCGATAAAAACGGGAAGTTGTATTTTTACAGTCCCTTAGTGGTTAGTGGTTCGTGGTTAGTTCTTGGTTCTTGGAAGGTATTGACCACTCATGCCAGTTAAGGGTTGAAAAAATTGTTCGTTGAAAACAAAGGGCTTATCAAAATCTCAAATTTCAGACGTTCAATCTGCTGTCTGTAAGTTGTTGATTTTGAAGTCTCAATTTCAACTCTTCATTCGCATCACTAATCACTAATCACTAACCACTAATCACTAACCACTAACCACTAAAAGGTTTCTTCATTCTTCATTCTCCACCCTTCATTCTGCGAGGCATATGACAGCACCAACCTACACACTTGATGTTTCCCCTGACTCAACCGCACTCACCGTTCACGCCGCAGAAGAATTTGTGAAACAGGCCAGGGTAGCCATTGCCGAACGCCATCGCTTTAGCGTTGCCCTTTCTGGTGGCAGTACGCCGAAGGTATTGTTTGAAATGCTGGCCTCTGACCGTTTCCGGGATCAAGTTGACTGGTCCAAAGTCTACTTTTTTTGGGGAGATGAGCGGTCAGTCCCACCGGACCACAAAGACAGCAACTTTCGCATGGCGAACGACGCCATGCTCAAACCACTCAATATTCCGGAATCTAATATTTTTCGCATCCAGGCCGAAAAAGGAGCCACTGAAGCGGCGGCCCTGTATCGTCAGGTCCTGGCTGATTTTTTTACCCCGGATGAATTTCCACGCTTTGATTTGCTCTATCTGGGGATGGGGGATGATGGCCACACCGCGTCTCTCTTTCCCCATACTGAGGCCCTGAAGGAACAATCGCTGGCTGTGGTTGATAACTATGTCCCCAAATTTCAGACTACCCGCATTACCCTTACGATTCCAGCGATAAACCAGGCCCGCCACATTGTCTTTTTGGCCTCGGGCGCCGGCAAAGCGGATATGCTGGTACAGGTATTGGAAGGCGAATATCAACCGGAGACCCTCCCGTCCCAATTCATCCGGGCGGCTTCGGGAACGCTCACCTGGATGGTTGACGCGCCGGCGGCTGAAAAGCTACACCAAAAAAACAATGAAAATTCCTGAAGATGGAGATTGGGGCGGGGCCCTTTCCACGATGGTTCCCATCTGCCACTCACGTACCAGACGGGAAAAAGTACCTCTACTCACAAATATTCACCAACCCCACCCCCAAAACCCCAATTTGTAACACTCTTGAAAAGACTGGAAGGCACACTATGTCAAACGAAATTTTAGGAATCGACATTGGCGGTACCGGGATCAAAGGTGCTGTCGTTGATGTTGAAACCGGCACCCTTGTCACGGAACGCTTCCGTATTAAAACACCTCGTCCCGCAACCCCTGAGGCCGTGGCCGAGACCGTTGGGCAAATTGTTCAGCATTTTGAATGGAAGGGTCCAATCGGAATCGGGTTTCCGGCTGTCATCAAAGATGGAATCGCCTTTACGGCTGGGAATATCCACCCCTCCTGGATTGGAACTGATGCCCAGCGTCTTTTTGAACAGGCTTCTGGCTGCACCGTTACCATTGCCAATGATGCCGACGCCGCTGGACTGGCTGAGATTCACCTTGGCGCTGGGAAAGATCGTGAGGGCGTTGTCATTATGGTGACCCTCGGCACCGGGATCGGCACCGCCATTTTTCATGATGGGAAACTCTTTCCCAACACTGAACTCGGCCATTTGATCATTCGAAAGAAAGATGCCGAACGACGGGCAGCCAATAGTGCCCGCGAAAAACATGACTGGTCATGGAAAAAATGGGGGAAGAAAGTAACCGAATACCTCGCCGAACTTGATCGGCTGCTCTGGCCGGATTTATTCATTATCGGTGGCGGTGCCAGCAATGAGTGGGAAAAACTCTCAGCCCATATCAAAGTCCGCGCTGAAATTATCCCGGCGAAAATGGCCAACATCGCGGGAATCGTCGGGGCGGCACTGGTGGCGCAATATGTCCCACACCACAGCCAACGCCCCACCCAGGTACACCTCCAGGCCGGTGAAGATGAAACCGAAGTCGGTCTCAAAGTCACCACCCATGATGCCCCAGACGCCGCCGAACCCGAATCAACCCAATCTGACGAAGGCGAAACTGAAGTTGGTCTCAAAGTCACGACCCATGAGGTATCATCTGAATCTGACTCAGTTCCATCGGAGGACGGATCAAATACGACATCAGAATCTTGTGATGAATCAGAGGCGACCCAACTGGCAGCGTCTCCCGACGCCCCGGAGGAATCGGAGGAACCGCAGACCTCAGATTCTGCTTCAACCGACACGCCCCCAGCTCAAGTAAAATCCCGATCCAAATCTCAAGCGAAATCTCGGGCCCGAGCTAAGGCGAAAACTTAAATAGAAAGCGAGTACGAAACTCATGATTTTGGCGGGTGATATTGGCGGGACCAAAACCAATGTCGCGCTTTTTCGCGAATCAGACTTAAGCTTGATTCATAACCGAAGCTTTCCAAGTCAAAACTACCCAGGACTTTGGCCAATCCTTGAAGAATTTCTTCAAGACGCCAAAGGCGATATCTCCAACGCGTGTTTTGGAGTGGCAGGGCCAGTCAACAACGGAATCAGCTTCATTACGAATCTGAGTTGGACCATTGAAGCAACCGCTTTAAGGGAAAATCTGAAGTGTACGAGCGTTCATCTGATCAACGATTTAGAGGCGAATGGATGGGGCATTGAAGTACTGCCTCAAGCATCCTTTCATGTATTGCGTGAAGGCACTCCCAAGCCGGGAAATGCCGCGTTGATCTCAGCCGGGACTGGACTTGGGGAATGCTGCCTTTTTTGGAATGGCACCCGGCACATTCCGTCAGCCTCAGAAGGGGGACATGCCAGCTTTGCTCCCCGCAATGAGGAAGAAGTCGAACTCCTCAGATATTTATGGAAACAATATGCCCATGTCAGTTGGGAACGTGTGGTTTCCGGAAGTATGGGCTTCCAAAATATCTACAATTTTTATCGCGATACTCAGCGAGCCATTGAACCTCCCGAACTGGCCGAGAACATTCAAACCGGTGATCCAGCGGCCATCATCAGCCAGTCCGCCAGCCAGGACATTGATATTGCGGTGAAGACCATGGAGATGTTCTTTACGCTCTATGGTGCGGAAGCCGGCAACCTGGCATTGAAAATTATTGCGGTGGCAGGGGTTTACATCGGTGGTGGAATAGCTCCCAAAAATCTGAAGTGGATGACTTCAGGGAATTTTCTGGATTCTTTTTCAGCCAAAGGCCGATTTACCTCAATGCTGGACGAGATTCCAGTCAAAATTATCCTGGATAGCCAGACCGCCCTGTATGGTGCCGCCAGATTTGCCCAATTGAAAGGGGAATGACCCTTGAGTTCTGGATCCGATCCGTACTGAGCGATCTCAACCCATATCACCGACACAACATCCCTTCGCGACACTGCCCCTGGACTGACTCAACTTCAGCCCAGGGGCAGTTTGTTTTATCAAACAGAATTATCATTACATCTATCATCAAATACATAATTACATATTAAAAGCAAAGTTAATACCGTAATCGTAAATTACCACAATTACCTATTATGAAAAATACACTTACAGTGCTTTCAATTGATATTGGCACCTCATCAGTCCGGGCTGTCTTATTTGATATTCAGGGAAATCCCATTCCCGGATCTGAAGCCCGGACGACGTATCAGGTTCATTACACTCCAGACGGAGGCTGCGAAATTACAATTACAGAACTTTTCACATGGGTTACCACTGTAATTTCAACCTGTCTACATCAAGTTCCTCACTCCCAGGTAGCTGGAGTCGGTATTTCGTGTTTCTGGCACTCACTCGTCGGAATTACACCTCAGACACATCAACCAGCAACTCCGGTTTATCTGTGGGCCGATACCAGATCGCGAGTGGTTCTTGATGAACTCCATACGTCAACAGTCGAAGCTGATCTTTTTGGCCGAACTGGCTGCCGAATTCATTCGACCTACTGGCCAGCCAAACTCTATTGGATTCAGGCTTCCCAGCCCTCTCTCAACTTCCCTTCTCTGTGGTGGATGTCAGTTGCTGAATATGTCTGGCTCAGGTTGTTTGGAGAACGGGTAGTGAGCACGTCCATGGCTTCAGGAACGGGTGTGTTCCATCAGGGAACAGGCGATTGGGACTCACCAACTCTGAACCTCTGTGGTCTGACACGATCACAACTTTCAGTCATTGCCCCCGATACCACCCGATTCTCAGGCGATCAACTCTGCTCGCCTTTCAAAAACGACTGGACGGCGTTGACTTCAGCGTACTGGTTTCTCCCGCTTGGGGACGGCGCCTGCAGTACTGTAGGGAGTGGACCACCTGGGGGAACAATGGCGGTTCTCAACCTTGGAACCTCAGCCGCCGTGCGACTCAGTATTCCAGCAACAGTTCCAACCCTCAAGACACAGACCTTTGCCCAGAAGCTGTATACTGGAGGACTGTGGCATTATCGCCTTGACGAACAATGGCATCTCATTGGCGGCGCCTTGAGCAATGCGGGGAATCTCCTGGCCTGGCTGCGAACGGTCTTCAACCTTCCAGCTATCGCCGATATCAATCAGTATTTATCAGACTCCACTCCAGATTCCCACGGGTTGGATTGCCTTCCCTTTCTGGCTGGCGAGCGGAGCCCAGGCTGGAGGGCTGAAGCCTCAGGTCTCGTCTCGGGTCTTCAGTTCCATACGACCCCGCTTAACCTGCTCCAGGCAGCACTTGAAACAATTGCGCTTCGACTGGCCTGGATCTCAGACAACCTGCACCATGCCGGTTTTCCCATTGATCAAATGATTGCCTCCGGCGGTGCCTTAACCGCTTTTCCGGCCTGGACCCAGATGATCTGCGACGCCATCAACCTTCCACTGCTTCGACTGGACAATTCCGAAATTTCGGCTCGGGGCGCAGCCCTGTGGGTATTTGACCAGCTCGGTCTCCTGGAGCTGGCTCAATCCCCGCTTCCACCTCACACTTCTTTTTTGCCTGACGCTTCCCGGCATCAAATCTATCGGCGGGCACTTGCTCGCCATCAACAGTTCTATTCCACCTTCTATCAGCCTGGACGACCATCTCCCTTGGATTCAACCGGAGGGAAAAATTGAAAGCGCAACGGCAACCGTTTTGCGGCACTCATCAGACCGCCCGTGCTCCCCAGCCAAACCCACCGAAACCGGATTCAGCGGCGGAATGAGCTGGAGTACGGCACGGTTTTTTGGCGGAACGTTCAGTGATTCAATTGAATACCCTTTGTGATCACAAACTGATATTCTGGCAACTCGTGTCCAACCGGGCGGTATCTTTTTCAGCCTAAAATACCTTTTCCCGCCGGTTCTGCCTCAGCCCTCACCCCCTTCCCACTTGACACCTGCCACATCAACTCTGATGATGCTCTCTTTCACCTCTTCTGGTGAATTTTTGGTGGAAACACTTCGCCTTGAGCATCATTTTGGTCCATTCACATTCCCGCCCTCATCCCCCTGGATTTTTGGGAACACGATGGACACTCCCTGAAGGACACGGAACAACAATGAACGAGAAGTACCTCCCGCAAGACGTCGAACACAAATGGCAAAAACGGTGGGCTGATGAACATACCTTTGAGGTTCACCCGGATCCGAATCAACCCAAATTTTATTCGCTGGAAATGCTTCCCTACCCATCCGGGCGCATCCACATTGGTCACGTCCGCAACTATTCGTTGGGTGACGCATTTGCCTGGTATAAGCGCCTCAACGGATTGAATGTGCTTCACCCGATTGGATGGGATGCGTTTGGAATGCCCGCTGAGAATGCAGCGATCAAGCATGGCCAGCAACCTGACATCTGGACACGGTCAAATATTGCGGTTATGCGCGACCAGCTTAAACGGGTTGGGTTTAGCTACGACTGGTCGCGGGAAATCGCCTCCTGCACCCCAGAGTATTACCACTGGAATCAATGGTTCTTTATTCAAATGTTCAAGAACGGACTGGTGTATCGCAAACTCGCCACAGTCAACTGGTGCGATCAATGCCAGACCAGTCTGGCCAACGAGCAAGCCGAGGGTGGATTTTGTTGGCGCCACGAAGAGACTCCGGTTGAAAAACGTGAGCTTGAACAATGGTATGTCCGCCTGACACATTACAATGAGGAACTGCTGGCTGGAATCAACGGTCACCTGCAAGGCAACTGGCCGGAGCGGGTGCTCACCATGCAGCGCAACTGGATCGGTCGGAGCGAAGGCGCGGTGATTGATTTTGCCCTGGCTGATGATTCATCCCGGTCAATCAACGTCTTCACAACCCGCCTCGACACCATCTTTGGGGCCAGTGCGGTGGTCATCGCACCTGAACACCCGCTCGTCAAGCACCTGCTTGAACATTCGCCCAATCGTGCAGAGGTTGAAACCTTTATTGATCAGGTCAGCACGATGAGTATGCTTGATCGAATCGGCGAGGGCACCACCAAAGAAGGCATCAGTACCGGGCTGTGTGCGGTCAATCCGTTTAACCAGGAACAGCTTCCGATCTGGGTGGCCAATTTTGTCCTGGCTGAATACGGCACCGGAGCAATTATGTGCGTTCCCGCCCATGATGAACGCGATTATGAGTTTTGCCGCAAATACCACCTGCCCATTCAGCGTGTGATCTGGGGCTATACCGAAGCAGATGCCAATGTCACCCTCCGGTTTTCGGAGTTGCCATTTACCGATCCAGGGTTTCTCGGGCCAAATTGCGACCAATATGCGGGACTGCCCTCGGATGAAGCCCAGGTTGCAATGGCTGAATTTGCTGAAACCAATGGGTTTGGGAAAGCGACGGTCACCTATCGCATCCGGGACTGGGGCATTTCCCGCCAGCGCGCCTGGGGCACGCCAATCCCGATGATTCATTGTTCAACCTGTGGAATCGTTCCAGCGCGTGAAGCAGACCTGCCCATCAAATTGCCTGACAACCTGGATTTCTCAGTTGGGGCACCGCTTACTCGCTGTGCCGAATACGTCAATGTCTCCTGTCCGACCTGTGGTGGCCCGGCCCGGCGGGACACCGATACCATGGACACGTTCGTTGATTCAAACTGGTATTATTTCCGCTACTGCGATCCAAAAAATGATCAACTCCCCTTTGACCCGGCAATTGTCAAATACTGGATGCCGGTTGATTTCTACATCGGAGGCATCGAACACGCCGTCCTGCACCTGATTTATACCCGGGTCTGGACCATGATGATGCGCGATCTGGGTCTGGTTGAATTTGGCGAACCGGTCAAAACCTTGCTGACTCAGGGAATGGTCATCCTGAACGGCGCGAAAATGTCGAAAAATAAGGGGAATGTGGTTGATCCTGACGAAATGGTTGACCGCTATGGAGCTGATGCCACCCGGCTGTCAATTCTGTTTGCGGCCCCACCTGAAAAAGAAGTTGATTGGAAACAATCCCTGCGGGTCATTGCCCCAGAGCATCCGCTGTTTGATCAGGTCTTTAAGGGTACCCGCACCTTTGATGATCAGAATCGGCTCTCGTTTATGCTGGAACAACCCGATGCGTCAACCCTGACCCTGCCGGATAACGATGTTTCAGTCGAATACCCGGCGGCGGAAGGTGCGATGCGCTATCTGGCGCGGGTCTGGCGACTGGTCCGTAAATGGCATCCACTTGTCGCCGAAACCACTTTTGACAGCGAGCCAACCGGATACTCCGATGCCCAGCGGACCCTTCGACGGGCAACCCACCAGACCATTCAACGCATTACCCAGGCGTATGAAGACGGGCTTCGGCTCAATGTCACCGTTGCTGCCTGCATGGAATTGACCAATGCACTGTATGACTTTGACGCCACGGTGACTGAGGTTTCACAAGCTGGAATACCTGATGTGTTTGTCATTAAGGAAGGGCTTGAAGCACTGGTGGTGATGCTGTCCCCCCTGGCCCCACATATCGCAGAAGAACTCTGGGAAGCACTGGGCCATCCGTCATCCATCTCCAAAGCCAGATGGCCAGTCTTCCTGGCTGAGTGGGCGCGCGAAGCCCAGCTTGAAATCCCGGTTCAAATCAATGGAAAACTGCGCACCAAAGTTCTGGTTGATGCCGAGGCCACTGAAGACGAAATGAACGCCATGGTACTGGCGGATCCCAAGGTTCAATCCTCCCTTGAAGGCAAAACCATCGTCAAAACGATTGTGGTGCCGAAACGCCTGGTGAACCTGGTGGTGAAATAGCAGGACCGAAAAAAACTGACGGAAGCCAGTGGGGCTTTCCCGCACTCTCGCTGAGAGTTTTGCAAGTAAATCATTGATTTAAGGCTTCTTATAGTTTGAAAATCAAAAACCTTCCAGGACTTGCAAAACAGCAATGTCTTCGATCAGCGAGCGTGCGGGAGAGCCAATTTTACGTGACTGTTGACAACAATCGCCTTCAGCCAGTTCGCATCGTCCCATTTTCGTAGCTCCGCCTCTGTCCAATTCGACTTGGGGACCTCGCTCCAGGTAAAGTACACTTCAATTCCAAAACACCACCCTGACTGGGTTCTTCTCACGGAGTGTCTCCTGGATGATCAACTGGCATCGGCTCTTCGGCATTGCCCTGACCGAATTCTTCAGCGGTTCGCCCTTTGTGGTCGAACTGGAAAAAGATCTGTCGCAGAAAAAGCAATTGCTCGATATCGTCATCATTCGCCGGACCGACGGCCAGTGGGATCATCCGTTACCGGATGGATTTGACAATCTGGCTGATCATAACCTGATTAGCTACAAATCGTTGCGGGAACCATTCGATGACTGGACGCTCAAGGAATTGACCGGCCATTACGTCAACTATCGCAAGCAGGTCAGTCCATCGCTCAATGACTTGTTGCCGGAGGACCAGTTTCGGCTCTACGGCATCTGTACCCGGTTTCCCAGCCACCTGACTGGTCAGGTTGATATGTATCGGGTGCTGGGTGGCGTTTATGACATTTATCGGGGGTCGGACCGGATTCGGCTGATTGTGTTGAGTGAAATTCAGGATGCCGGGCAAAATCGCATCTGGGAGCTATTCAGCACCAGGCCGGACCACATCCGGGTCGCTGCCCAGGAATTTCAAGCCAGATACGGGGAAGCCAGCACGATTCTGAACCAGTTGTTCAGGTATTACCACATGGAGGGATTACCCATGCCGTACACGATGGAAGATTTCAAACGGGATGCCAAAGAAGAATTTCTCAAGAGTCTGACACCTGAAGAACGCCTCAAAGGCTTACCGGCTGAAGAACGCCTCAAAGGCTTACCCTCGGATGAACTCTTAAAACACCTTGACCCCGAGGAACGCCTCAAGGATTTACCTCCTGAAGAACTCTTGAAGCGATTATCGGTTGAGGATATTCAAGCTTATTTGAAGAAGTTGCTTGACCACTCAGAGTCAGATTCATCAGAAAAGCCCTCAAAAAACAGACCAGCTTGAGGCCAGTTCTTTTTCAGGTGAGCGGTTATCCAGTTTTCAAGGCTGCAATCTGACGCTGATTTGAACCTGGCCTACAGTGAGTTGCCCACTACCAAAGCGGCGTCAAGTGGGCTGCACTCTCAAGTTTTAGCTTGACATCCCTTCTTAGACATAAGCATTCTGCCCATCTCTCAACTCCATTGATTTTCGCATTCCTTTTTCACGCTTTTCGGTCAGGTGCTTATGTCTCAACCAATTCCTTCTCAAAACATCCAGTCTCCGCCAGCGGAACACTTGTATCGCGACGAACTCAGGTTTTTGGAGCATTTTGGCTCCGGAGTGCGCCCGCCAAACTGGCGCTTGACGCCGCAAGCGGTGGTGACCTTCATCGTTGGCTCGAAAGGCGAAACCCTGCGTCTGGCGAAAGATTCGAAAGCTCCAGAAGATGTGCCCCGGTCACTGGTCATTTCTGAAAAATTTGTTGGTAACCGCGCTCTGGTTGAACGCTGTGTGGTCACCCTGGCCGGAGAACGCGGTCTGATGCTCGTAGGGGAACCTGGAACGGCCAAGTCCATGCTTTCGGAATTGCTCGCGGCTGCCATTTGCGGCACCAGCGGTTTGACGGTTCAAGGAACGGCTGGCACAACTGAAGAACAGCTTCGCTATGGCTGGAATTATTCGCTCCTGATTGCCAAAGGACCCAGGCCCGAAGCCCTGGTCCCATCCCCAATTTTGACGGCAATGAATACCGGCGGCATTGGCCGAGTCGAAGAAGTTACCCGCTGCCTGCCTGAAATCCAGGATGCGTTGATTTCGCTACTGTCCGAGCGACGGCTGATGATCCCAGAGCTACAAACCGAAGCCATCGAGGAAAAAACGGTTTTTGCGCAAAAAGGCTTTAACGTTATTGCCACAGCCAACCTGCGTGACCGGGGCGTGTCGGAAATGTCCGCCGCACTCAAACGCCGCTTCAATTTTGAAACCATTCCACCAATTCCGGATCTGGCCCGCGAAGTTGCCCTGGTGCAGCGTCAGGCGACCGCCGCTCTGGCCCGCGTAGACGAACCGCTCCGCGTTGATCAGGCCGTATTGGAAGCCCTGGTCACGGCCTTTCGGGATTTGCGGTCAGGCCGTTCAGTTGAAGGCTGGGCCGTGGAAACGCCGGGAACGGTGATGAGTACGGCTGAAGCTGTGAGCGTCGCCACCGCTATTGGACTCCAGGCCGCCTATTTCCCGACCGAACGCGATCTGGTGTCGCACCTTCCAGGATATTTGCTCGGCGTGGTGCTCAAAGATGATCCAAAAGACCGTGGGCGTTTGCTGGCCTACTGGGACAGTGCGGTCAAACGTCGCGCCGAAGGCGGCACCCGACTCTGGAAACAATTGCTGGAACTTCGTTCAGTCATCGAGTCAGAAAACTAGAAGCAATTGATAGGGAAGAAATTGCTTCAGGCCGAGATGTGCTATCAATCAATAAACCTCACATGTGAACTTCCTAACCTACGAATGGAGAAATCCCCGCATGGCTCATTATGTACGCCTTTTTCTCGCGCTGGCTGTGTTACTTAGCCTGACCTCATGTGCCAAGAACCTGTCCTTTACGTTTGAAATCCCCAAAGAAGAAATCCAGGCAAAAGTCCAAACCAAATTCCCGCTCAAGCCGGGCGCTGGGGAGAAAGAAAAATCCCCGGTTGAGTTGACGATAAGTGATCCGGTGATACTCCTGGAAGAAGGAAAAAATCAAATCGGGATCAGAGTCAATGTCCTGGCGATTCCATCCGCACCTCAACTCAACGCTCCCAAACCGCCATCGGCTCCGGCTGATGGCCCCAAACCGCCCGGTGGTGGTCCCAAACTTCCTGGTGGCGGCCCCGGTGGTCCTGGCGGTCCTGGTGGCCGGTTGAAGGACGGCCCTCCCTTGCCTGGAGGTGGTCCTCAAAAACCACCAGCCCCACCTCAACCTAAGTTCACCGGCACGGTGACGGTCTTTACCACGGTCAGCTATGACCCCAAAACGAAGTCCATCCACCTCAGCAACCCGAAAATCACAAACCTGGACATCAAACAGCTTCCACCACCGCTGGAAGAACCGCTCAAACAAATGGCTGAGAAAAAACTGGCTGAAAAACTTGCCGAACAATCAATCCCCCTCGAAGGCAAATCTCCTATCGAAGAAACCGCCATTACATTTATGAAATCGGTTTCTGTGAAAAATGGAAAATTGCTGGTTGAAATCGGCTGGTAACTGTTTGGGGTTCCGGGTTCCGGGTCTTGTCATTACCCAAATTTTTCGATGTGCCTGTTGCGTCCCAACTTGTGGTGAACCCCAACTTGTGGGGTCACCACATCGGGCAGCACTCAACCACCTCACCACAGAGGACACAGAGGAACACAGAGGTTTTGAGCAAGTGATCGGCCTCTGTGCTTCTCTGTGTTCTCTGTGGTTCAACAATGATGCTGACGGTTCATTGTGTTCGGGGTGATGGGGGCAATTCAGGTTGATATTTTGGAAATCGAAAAAATTTGGGTAATGACAAGGTTCCGGGTTCCGGGTTCCGGGTTTTCGAATCAAATTCTTTTTGTTTCCGTGGGCTTCACACCACGGCTATTACACGACACCCGTGCCGGGCTAAAATCCTTATCCTGGCGCATATGGGGTGACAGGTGACAAAATGACAGGACAAAAAGGTGAATTCTTTCATCCCTCATCCTTCATCCCTTCGAAGAACCCGGAACCCGGAACCCGGAACCCGGAACCCGGAACCCGGAACCCGGAACCCGGAACCCGGAACTCAAACGCCGCTCCTGATCGGGGTGCGTCATCATTCCCCGGCCTGTGCGGCGGCAATCCCAAAGCTGCTTGACGCTTTTGGACCAGACAAAGTCGTAATTGAGCTTCCGACCGAATTTCAGGACTGGATCAAGTGGTTGGGTCATAAGGACTTGCTGGCCCCCGTGGCTCTGGCGGGCGTCAGGTCAGATGGCAATGGACTGGCGTTTTATCCGTTTGCTGATTTTTCCCCGGAACTGGCCGCTATCCGCTGGGCGATCCGGCACAACGTCCCGGTTGAAGCCTTCGACCTGCCAATGGAGCAATGGGAACGCCTCGAACGTGTCATCCGCGAGGCCGATCCTCAAACAGAAGTTGATCACGCCGGGCCCGTTCCTTCACTCCTGCAGCAATTGCTGGCTCAAACCAATGTCGAGGATTCAGAAAGTTTGTGGGATGTCCTGGTTGAATCCCACGCCACAGCCTCTGATCCAGAAGAAATCCGCCGGGCCGCACTTTTGTACGGCTGGGCCTTGCGCGTGGAAAGTATCCGGTCAAAAACAGTTCGCGACCATGACCTGCACCGTGAACGATTTATGCGGGAATGTCTGTTCAAGTCAGGGTTGAGTTGCTTTGGACCGTCGGCTGGGGCTGGTGAAGCGGTTGCCACACTGCCCCGGATTGCGGCGGTCATCGGGGCCTTTCATGCACCGGCGTTGCTCCGACATCCGTGGTACTGGTCACCGACTCAAGTTGCCGCCAAACCAGTGGAAAAAAAGAAGAATGACCGGGGCGCCACCATCAACACATCGCTCATTGCTTATTCGCACGAGTTGCTGGATTCACGGTCAGGATATCCGGCAGGCATTCGGGATCCGCTCTGGCAACACCGGGTCTGGGAAGCCGCCAGCACCGGACGTACACTTTCAACGGTTGTCACAGAATCAGTCGTCGGAATCTGTGCCGAAGTCCGCCGCAAGTTTCACGTCGCGAGCGTGCCGGATGCCATGGAAGCCGTTCGCCTGACCGAAGATCTGGCGACCTTGCGGGGAATTCCATCGCCGGGCCGCCGTGAATTACTCGAAGCCATCGAAACCGCGCTGGGACAGGGAGAATTGCTCGGGCGGGGGCGAATCCTGGCTCAGGCCATGGAACGAGTCCTGGTTGGCCGACGTCGAGGACGGCTCGCCAGTGGGACACCTCGTTCGGGTTTGGGCCCGCACGTTGAACAATTGCTGGCTGAACTAAAACTTCCGGGCCCAGGCACCGAATCAAGCGAAGCCAAACGCATGCGGCTTGATCCACTCCGTTCAAATTTGGATGCCCGCCGGCAGATTGCCCTCAAACGGCTCGGTGCCTGTGGCGTGCCGTATGCCAAACTCGAAGCCGGCGAAGCCATTGGCGCCTCAGAGCTTTTGACACAGGTATGGACCGTTTCATGGACGCCCGGCACCGAAGCCATGCTGGAACTGGTGGGGGTACGCGGTGTCACGCTGGAACAGGCGGCGTTGGGTAGCCTCAAAGCCGAAGAAGCCCGCTACCGAAGCGACGAGAAGTGGGTCCCAGCCGTGCAGTTGTATTTGCTTGGTCAGGCCGCTGATTGTGCGCTCCACGAATTGACCCACGACTATTTAACCGCCTTGACGCAGGCGTTTGCCACCGAAGCGACGTTGCCGCAACTCATTGCCGCCATTGAAATTGTACTGCGCATCGAGCACGAGCACATTCCCGGCCTTTCTTTTCAAAACCAAAAACTGGTGGTTGATTTTGATCACATCCGGGCCGAATTGTTTTCTGCCGCGCTCAAAGCAATTGAAGGACTGGCCGGATCGAAAGCGCTTGACGATGCCAGGGCCTTGCTGGAATTGATCCAGCTTTATGAACGTCAATCCGAAGATCCAACCAGCGTTGGTGATGGTCGGCTGCGGTGGGCACTCGCCGAACTGGCGGAAAATGGCTCGTCACTGATGCAGGGGGCCGCCGGTGCCTTACAGGTCAGATTGGGTGTTACGACGGGCGCCGAATTTGGCAAACTCGTGGCTTCGTGGGTAGACGCGGCCACCAGCAAAGACACCCATCAAACGCTGGCTGAACGGTTGCAAGGTGCGCTGGCGGTGGCAGCGCCATTGTTTGAGGCTGACCCAACCTGGGCTACGCCATTGATGGAACGTATTGAGCAGCAAATAGATACGGAATTTCTGCACCGATTGCCCGCGCTCCGCGAAGGGTTTGAAGTGCTTTCGACCGCCAGCCGGGCCCGGATGCTGACCATTCTGGCCGAACGATTAGAGGATGACGGCATCACCCAAACCTTTGACGTCGTGCTCAATGACAACCCACACCTGCTCGCCCGCTGTGCTGAAATTGACCGCGTGGGCCGCCAGGCGGTTGAATCACTCTTCGGCCAGCTTCCGACCGTTGCTTCTGGAAATCCTGAGGCGGCTGGTCAGGAAATTCATAAACCATCAGTTTCAGGGCCAGACGTTGCGATTTCGCCTCGTGACCGGTGGCGGTTGATCCTGGGCCACGAGCGCGAGCGGATGAAGCCCAAATCGGCTGGAATTGCCCGTGCCCTGGATGAACTCTATGGCGCCGGCCACGGCGAAGGCTCGCGCGGGGAAATTAGTGGAGGGAAGGGAGGCGGAAAAGAAGCTCCTTTTCCATCAACCCGTGAATGGGCCGAAGAACTGGAAGCCCTGTTTGGAGGAACTGTCCGCGAAGAAGTGCTGGGCCGTGCCGTCGAACGTGGCCGGGCCTCAGCTCTGCTCGAACTCGATGCCGAAACCGTTTCACCTTCAATCGAATTGCTTGAACAGGTTCTTTCCCTCAAAGGCGGGTTGTCAGAGGGCCAGCTTGGCCACCTGCGGCGCATTGTCCAGCGAGTGATTGATGCCCTGGTCAAAGAACTGGCCACCCGTGTGCGCCCGGCATTGACCGGGTTGACGGTGCCGCTCCCAACGCGCAAACCGGGTGGGCCGCTCGATATTCGGCGAACAATCACCGCTAATTTGAAGACACTTCGGCAGGATGAAGCTGGGAACGTTACATTTATTCCGGAACGGCTCTTGTTTAAGACCCGCACCAAACGCTCAATGGACTGGCGGATTGTGCTGGTGGTTGATATTTCGGGTTCGATGGAAGCTTCGGTCATTTACAGCGCGATGATGGCCGCGATTTTGTCAGGATTACCAGCCGTTTCAGTTCATTTTGTGGCGTTCAACACTGAAATTCTGGACCTGACCCATCGGGTTGAAGATCCGCTTGGGTTGTTGCTCGAAGTTTCAGTTGGTGGCGGAACACACATTGCCCGAGGGTTGCGCTATGCCCGTGAATTATTGACCGTCCCATCGCGTTCGCTGGTGGTCCTGGTCACTGATTTTGAAGAAGGCTGGCCCGTGGCTGGTCTGGTTGAGGAAGTTCGGGCGCTGGTGGAAACTGGCGCGAAAACCATTGGTCTGGCGGCACTGGATGATTCCGGGCAGCCACGCTATAGCAAATCAATTGCTGAACTTGTGGTCGGTGCCGGAATGCCAGTCGCGGCCCTGACGCCACTGGAACTTGCCCGCTGGGTTGGAGAAAAAATTCGCGGGTAAAGCAGATCAAACAAAGCTGATTGGGGCTGATTGGGGCTGAGGGTATGGGGCTAGGGGCTAAGGGAAATACAATTTTTCCAATAATTTAGCTTTCTGAACCACGAGGGTTTTATTCCCAAATGGTAAGTACCTTGTCATAAGGTTTCTGAGGTATTGGGTTTGGGAGTGCTTGATTCTTTTCGTGTATTTCGTGTGTTTCGTGGTTAGAAATGCGGAAGTTTTCTGTTCAGAGTAACATCTTCAGGTGTGAGAGTTAACGAGTGAGACGAACGATGAAACCCTCTCGTCTAAAGACGATACTCTGAACCTTTTTCTGAAGAGCTATATATCCGATTCAGTTTTCCACCAGCTTCCAATCGGAAACGATCACCGCGCCACAGCACGGTTGTTCCCCAAAAACTCACCACCCACACCACAAAACTCAGGACATCCCGCACCGGCACCAGGAAAAAATAGCGGCCTAAGCGACGGTCTCGGAGCCCCTGCACGCCAATCATCCAGGCGGCGACCAGCCTGAGGATGAGTGCTCCGATTCCAACCCCAATTCCCAAAGCTGAACTACCGCTCAGCAGAAGGAGCGTAAGAGCAAGCACGGTTGTATGCGTGAACAATAATCCAAGATATCCGCCTGGACGGGAATATTTGACACATCGCGCCCAGCGCAATTGATGGTCGAAAAACTCTCGAAACCCATAGTCCGGTAAAACGGTTTCCACGACATAGGGTGAAAGCTGAACTTCATATCCAGCATCTGCGGCGAGCTTTCCAAGCAGATAATCATCTGCCAGATAATCTGCAATAGCGTGAAATCCGCCAATGTGATCCAAAACTGTTCGACGCAGGGCAATGGTGGATCCCATGGCAAATTTGATTCCTTCAAAGCGTTCAGACACCAGTGCACCAGGCAGAAACTCGGCGGTAATGCCAATGCCTTCAATCAAGGCTGCCAGCCGGGTGCTTCCAATGGCGCGATACATACAGGTCACCAGTCCAACTCGTGGATTTGCAAACGGTGATACAACTGTTCGTAAATACTCGGCTCCGACACGGATGTCACTATCGCTCAATACCAGCAGCTCGTAGTGGACACCAGCCAGCATATTATTGAGATTACTGACCTTGCCACTGACACCGATTTGAGTCGGGTTGATAATGAGTGTAATTTGAAGCGAGGGAAAATCTTGTTGAAGCTGGCGAATGAACGGCACGGCAGGGTCAGCTTCGTCCCGCACGCCGAACACAAGTTCAATTGGTCCTGGATAGTTTTGCCGGCAAAAGGACGTCCAGCACTCCAGGGCTCGGTCGTCCATCCCGCGCACTGGTTTGAGAATTGAAACTGGTGGAAAGAAATCTGGATAAGCTGCCTGCCGTCGATGCCACCGAAAAAAATGAAAGGCACTGTACAGGCTCACCAATTGATACATTGATGAGGCGACCACAAGACCCAAAACCAGGTAAAAAGCAAATTGAGCCATAACGTGACAAGGTGACACGATGACAAGGTGACAAAGTGACACGATGACAAGGTGACAGGGTGACAAGATGACAAGGCATATGTGCCAGGATAAAGATTTCAGGCCCGAAGGGTCGTTGTGTAATAGCCGTGGTGCGAAGCCCACGGAATACCGTCACGACGAAACCCAAGTTTGGCAAGGGTGTCGCTCGATGACCACGGAAAGGATTCAGTTTTTCTTATCCTGGCGCATATGGGTGACCGGGTAACAAGAGTTTTCGCCGCATTTAAAGTTTCACTTCCATCCGGCCAGCATCGCCTTCGACCAGTTCTCCGATGATTGCGGCAGCGGGTGTTCCACGGCGGGTGAGTTCGGCCACCAGTGCGTCAGCTTTTTCTGGTGCAACCGCAATTAATAAACCGCCTGATGTCTGAGCATCACAGACGATTAATTGCTGTTCTTTGGTTAATTCCGGGGCGTAGCGAGTCCAGTCATTCATAAATCGCCAGTTGGCATGCGTGCCGCCAGGGGCAATGCCTTCATTGACATAGTGGACCGCTTTTTCAAGCACCGGAACAGCACTGAAGTTAACGATTGCACTGCAATTGCTGGCTTTGGCCAAATTTCTCAGATGTCCAAGCAAGCCAAACCCGGTGACATCAGTGGCCGCGTGAACACCAACGGTTGTCATGGCTTCACTGGCATCACGGTTCAGCGTGGTCATCAGGGCGATGGCTTCCTGGATGGCTTCGAGGGTATCCCGGTCCTGCTTGGCCGCCGTGGTAATAATGCCCAGACCGAGTGGTTTGGAAAGCACCAGTGTATCGCCTGGTTTCCCGCCCGCATTGCTGATGATTCGATCTGGATGAACAATACCCGTCACGGCCAGTCCATAAATCGGTTCATCGGTTTTGATTGTGTGGCCACCAACCAGTTCAATCCCGGCTTCTTTGGCTTTCTCGGCGCCACCTTTCAGGATTTCCCCCAACACGGCGGCATCAAGTGAAGCATCTGGAAATCCCACAATGTTGAGTGCTGCCAGTGGTTGACCACCCATTGCGTACACATCGCTCAAGGCATTCGCGGCGGCAACCGCGCCAAAATCATAGGGTTCATCCACAATCGGCGTAAAAAAATCAGTTGTCAAAACCAGTGCGGTGTCAGCCGTCAACCGATACACCGCCGCATCATCCGCGGTTGAACTCCCAATCAGGACCTTTGGATCCGTGATTGCTGGAAGCCCGCCCAAAAGTGAAAAAAGATAACCCGGAGGATGTTTCGCCGCACACCCGGCACGTTTTGCAAGTTGCGTAAGTCTCACCGTCATAAAACCCCTTTAGAATGAAGAAGCCATATAGTGGTTAGTGGTTAGTGGTTAGTGGTTAGTGGTTGGTGGTTAGAAATCAACAAATATTGTCATTTTGTCACCCTGTCATTTTGTCACCTTGTCACCCTGTCACCTTGTCACCCTGTCACCTTGCCTGGTTTGGGTTTGGCGACATAAAAACAAATACCACGGCACGCTGCGAAGACGCATTCCGAATGCCGTGAATCACATCGGCGGGGGCCAGAACAACGTCGTTGGCTGAAAGTTCCTGTTCTTCTTCGCCAATGAGGGCAACCACTTTTCCTTCCATCACCGCATAAATCTTATCCGCACCTGCATGAGCGTGGGCTTTTTGGGCCTGGCCAGGTTCAAGACAGTAAATATCCGCAAAAAAATTCCGGGTTTCAAAGAGGTTGATTTTCTGCATTTTCTCCGTCGAAAAATGGCGAAGTGCTTGTAAGTTTTTGATTTCCATATACTTCCAGGCTTTCTAATAATCATGAAAATATTTCTTTTGGTTCAGGCAACCAAAACCAAGCTACACCATATGGTTCAACACATGCTACCCCTTCGGTCGAAATGGTATGAACTGGAAATTTCATCGGCATTTTCCAGGCGTCGAATTTTAAGCACAAATCGTTTTTTTTCAGTAGTTTCACACAACTTTACAGTCCCTTCGAAACTGTGGCACGCCGATTGACCTGGAGAAAAGCACAACAATTACACGTGGGTGATCAGAGTTGACCAAACCCAACTCACAGGCATCGCAAATAACACTAAGCATCAACAATTTGGAGGCATCACAATGAAACATTTGACTCAATTATTCAAAATACCAGTATTGGCCGGCGGGATATTCTTCGTGGCATTTTTCTTCGCCTCGCTCCCTGCCAACGCTCAGAACTGGCGCTATGATGATGACAACTATCGTCCGTCTGAATCGTGGGTTCGCCAGCAGGGACGGGAAAAGGGATATCAACTCGGCACTCGTGAAGGGGCTCAGGATCGGGTTCAAAACAACCGGTATGACTATTCAGATGAAACGTATGACTACGCCCTGAATGGATTTAAACCGCAGTGGGTGCACGACGACAATTACAAAAAGGGATTCCGCGAAGGGTACAAACAGGGCTATGAAAATGGCTACCAGAACCCACGTAGCGTTCTCAATGACTGGCGATACGGCAACAACAACAATCGTCGCAATGATGATTACTACCGCACCAGCAACAATGGTCGAAACCGGGACTGGAACCGTGGTCGAGACCAAAATTGTGACCGCGACGATGATTATTACCGCCGCAACAACAACAATCGCCGCCGATTTTAACCGTGGAGTTACAGGTGTGGTCCTCGGTAAGTTCCTTCTAAGGCGGAATGGGACAGGCTAAACACTGACAGCCACACCTCCACTCCACAATATTTCTCATACCAGTTTTTAGTCAGTAGTCAGTAGTCAGTAGTTCACAAAGCTCATTTGGCCGAATTACTTCACTCCCTACTTATGCGATTTTGGGATTAAAAAGTGGTATCACCTTTGTCTTTCCTTGGATTCTCTCTCAAGAGCCTTTGGAAACTATAAACGGCGTGAAGCTTTGGGGATATGGCTTCACGCCTTTTTTTGTTTTTCAAAAGACCGTGGGCTTCGCACCACGGCTATTACACGACGACCCTTCGGGCCTAAAACTCAAACCAGGGCTGAAGAAGTCGGGTTGAAGAAAACGGGTTGAAGAACTTGGCTTTATTTCATCCCTCATCCTTCATCCCTTCGATTGCCCCCAAGCCTGAAGTCTTCAACCCTGGTTTTTCAATCAATCTGATCCAGAATGTCTTTTGGTTCTTCAGGTTGTGGAGCTTCAGGTTCGGCAGCACCCGCCGAAGATGGGTCAATCCCGACATCATAAAATGACGGTAATGGTTCAGGACGGGCTACGGGAACTTCGGGTTGGGCTTCCAGCGCTTCGAGCATTTGTGGCCGGAACTGGTTCAGGCCCGGTACTTCACCGCCAAACCGGATTTCGTGCAACTGAAAATGGCTGTGGCTTCCGCTTAAGGCCGTAATGTCAAAATTATCGGGGGACAGATGGGTAAATTCGACTTCCCGATAGTCAATCACAATGTCTGATTCCCAACCCTTGACGGTTCCATCTTTGCGTTTGAGCGTGGTCTGGTGTTCACGGGTTGAAATTTCAAAACTGGGTGCACTCTGGGACTGGCGGTAGCAAATCGGGTGCTGTGGTTCATAAAAATAGTTCACGCCTTTGCAGGACTTGCCAAAAACGGATTGAATTCGAGCCGGTGCCGTTGACTGCAAAAAACAATACAGGCGGAATGTGGTGCCAATGCCGGACAATTTTCCACGAATTTCAGTCACAAACAGCACCTGGTCCATCAGCCCCTCACGCATCAGGGCGTGGGTAATGGCCAGAAACGTGGCTTTGGCCGTGGCATCCAGTGTGGTCCAGACGTGGGTGGACTGAGCATTAATAAAGGAGCGGGCATCGTCTTCGTGATCAGACGCCCAGTCATTCCAGGCCACTGAAATGGCTTGCAGCCGGTTATTGGTGCGGATCTGGTCCACCAATCCCCGGAACCTCGGGTATTCAGCCCACAAATGCAAAATTTCCAAAAAACCGCGGCCTTCGTGCAAATAGGTTTTCCAAAGCCGCATGCGCTCTTGCCCAAGTTCACTGCCGTCAAAAATGTCACGGTACGGCGCAATTTCAAAAAATCCTCCCGGTCTGCGAAAGGGATACATGGCACTGATTCTCCCGAAATGTTGTGGACGGTGTTATGTTGATCGAAATGCGGAAAAAAATGAAAGGGCAGGGAGTATAAAGCTTCACGCGCTGAACGGGAAGCCCATGACATGGGTCATGGGCCACTTGCCAACGGCAAAGAGTCTGGGCTAAGGTGGCATCCCGTGAAATCCAATAGCTTCTCAACTCCAAAACAAGACACCCACTCTGTCGTTGCCATTCTTCCCGCCCGCTACGCCTCGTCACGCTTCCCCGGAAAACCGCTGGTGGATTTGTGTGGCAAACCAATGGTGCAACGGGTGTACGAACAGGCCCAACAGGCTCAGACCGTTACCCGAGTCCTGGTTGCCACTGACGATGAACGCATTCAGGCAGCGGTGCTTCACTTTGGCGGCGAAGTCGTCCTGACGCGACCTGATCATCCAACCGGCACTGATCGGCTGGCCGAGGTGGCGGCTGGGCTTTCAGAATCCATCATCGTCAACGTCCAGGGTGATGAACCTCTGATGTCGCCAGCGACAATTGATGCCGCAGTTCAACCACTGCTGGACGATCCAACCCTTGAGATGGCCACCACCTGTGAGCCGCTGACACAGGGCGAAGACATCATCAACCCAAACATTGTCAAAGTTGTGTGTAATCAGCAGGGGTTTGCTCTGTATTTTTCACGGTCGGTCATTCCGGCACTCCGGCTTCCCAATCCACTGAGCGAATCGGTCATCCCACCCGGTGCCACATCGGCTCATCCCGCTGATGTCTGGTTTAAGCACACGGGGCTCTATGTCTACCGGCGTGAATTCTTGCTCCACTTTGCATCATTGTCGCCGTGTTTTTTAGAGCAACTTGAATCACTCGAACAATTGCGGGCGCTCTATCACGGCCACCGCATCAAAGTTGTGAAAGTCCCCCAGGCGTCGCCCGGAGTTGATACACCCGAAGATGCTGACCGCGTGCGGGCCCTTTTAAATTCAATACCCTGATTGAACAAAATACTGCCAGAGGTACAAGGCAACTGTGGATCCCTGGCGTCATTTTGTCATTTTGTTATCTTTGGAGGTTTGTGTGTCGAAGTATATTTTTGTCACGGGTGGTGTGGTTTCATCGCTTGGCAAAGGCATTGCTGCATCATCCATTGGATGCTTGCTCGAAGCCCGTGGTCTGCGGGTAACGCAACAGAAGTTTGATCCATATATCAACGTTGACCCTGGAACCATGTCGCCGTACCAGCACGGCGAGGTCTTTGTGACTCGTGATGGGGCTGAAACTGACCTGGATCTTGGTCATTATGAGCGGTTTACCTCAGCTCAGATGACGCGGGCCAACAACTGGACCACCGGGCGCGTGTATCTTTCAGTCATTGAAAAAGAACGGCGCGGCGATTTTTTGGGCAAAACCGTGCAGGTCATTCCGCACATCACCAATGAGATTAAAGATGCGATCCTCGCCGTTTCAAAAGATGTGGATGTGACGATTGTCGAAATTGGCGGCACGGTAGGTGATATTGAATCCCTTCCGTTTCTGGAAGCCACCCGCCAGTTACGGCAGCAGGTTGGACGCAACAATGCAATTTTTGTCCACGTGACCCTGGTGCCGTTCATCGCCAGCGCCGGCGAATTAAAAAGCAAACCAACTCAACATTCCGTCAAGGAATTGCTCGAAATCGGAATCCAACCCGATATTTTGCTCTGCCGGACAGATCGCGAATTACCTCGCGATATGCGTGAAAAAATTGCGCTGTTTTGCAATGTGTCGGAAGACGCCGTCGTGCCAGCCATGGACGTGGCCTCGGTCTATGAAGTCCCGCTCTATTTCGCCCGCGAAGGACTCGATGAACTGATTGTGGAACGGCTGGGCCTTGAAAAACGCGAGCCAGACCTCCGCCGATGGCAGAAACTGGTCAACATTCTCAAACATCCGGATGACAGTGTCACGATTGGCATCGTTGGAAAATATGTCGGCCTGGGCGATTCCTACAAAAGTTTGACCGAAGCCCTGATCCACGGGGGTGTCGCCAACCGGTTGCGAGTCAATATCCAGTGGGTTGAAGCCGAGGACCTCCGCGCCAATGATAACTCAGAGGAAAAATTGCGTGACCTGGATGCGATTTTGGTGCCGGGTGGTTTTGGGAAGCGCGGGATTTCCGGCATGATTCGGGCGATTTCATATGCCCGGAAGACCAAAACGCCATTTTTTGGAATCTGCCTTGGCATGCAATGCGCCTGTATCGAACACGCCCGGAACGTGTGCAATCTCCCAGAGGCGGACAGCACCGAATTTAATCAGGAATCACCCAACCCGATTTTCTTCAAACTGCGCGATTTGATTGGTGTTGAGGAAATGGGCGGCACGATGCGCCTCGGCACCTATCCGTGCAAGCTTGAGACCGGGAGCAAAGTCGCCGCAATTTACGGTTCGGAGCTGATTCAAGAGCGACACCGGCATCGCTATGAATTCAACGTCGAATATGAAAAGGCACTTGGCACAGACGAGAACTTCAAGTTTGTCGGCAAATCACCCGATGGCCGCTTTATTGAAATGATCGAACGCGCCGACCATCCGTGGTTTATCGGCTGTCAGTTCCACCCGGAATACCAGTCGCGACCGCTTGAACCGCATCCGTTGTTTGCCTCGTTTGTCAAAGCCGCCTATGACCGCCGGATGCGCGAAGAAATCAACGAACCAGATCAAAAACCGTCGCTTTCTTTCACTTCCGAAGTTTCCGGCACCGCCGATGCCGAAGGAATGGCCAGTCTGGCCAAGCCGCAAATAGCATAGGTAGCGAGTAGTGAGTAGTGAGTAGTGAGTAGTCAATCCAATAAGCTGCGAGCAAGTGCAATCTTTGTTTGACTACTCGCTACTCGCTACTCGCTCAGGTTCACTACTTCACTCAATCGGAGGACTTTTGGCATCAGGGATCTGAGTTGGGTCGCCTGAATGCCTGATGATGCCGGTGTGATCAATATAGAAACAATCGTTCCCGGTTTTCGAAATTCCATCCTTCACCACTGGAACCGCATAGATTGAGAAGGTCGCCGGCACGCGTTTTGACCCTCGCGTCACCTTCATTGGGCCAAGCAGATAGCCACTTTTCGGAATTTCCTGCATTTGGAGGATGGTATTGTCCAGGTAATCTGCCTGGCCAAGTTCCGCCAGCGAAGAGGCAAAATTCCCTTTTCCAATAGATTCCTGATAAGTCACTTGAGCAAAGTGAATATTGCGCAGGGACTGGATCGCAGACGCCCTATTGGCTGACTGTCGAGCCGCCAGTAGATTGGGAATCGCAATCGCCGCCACAATTCCCAAATACCCGGAAGACATTCCTGAGTCGCTATAGAGCCGAACATCATCCCGCTGTACGGTTTGCAGCATGAGGCTTCCGTCAAAAATCAATTCATTCAGTAAAGGCTTAAAGTCTTCGGGTATGGCTGTTTGCAAGGCTTTGAAAAGATCACGAAATGGCTTTTCGGCCATATAGTTCACATAGATTGTGTTTGGCGGAACAGTGGCCATGACCCGTTGAAATTCAGCCGTTTTGCTCAGGACCAAACCTTCTTTGCGAGCGTCAATCGTGCGCTTGACGTCCTCTTTTTTCCCAGCCACGGCGACGTTTTCGATCAAGGCCACCGTGATAGCCGTTGGTCCCTGGCCCAGGTGAAATAAATCAACCCCTTGATAATTTTCGGTGACTTGAGGTTTGGGTTTGTCTTTCGGGGCAAGTTGGGCCAATGCCAGAGCTATCTTTTCAGCGCTTTTGCGCAGGAGCACCGGGTCTTTTACCCCGGCGACAACCAGTGTGAATGTTTCTTGCGGTGGCGCCTGTGGATCCCCAAGTTTGGAGAAATCTCCCAAACTGGTTGCCATCAGATATTCCCCGGTCAATCCAGCTAAAACCTCGTCCCGCAATTTGATGCCGCAGAGTTGTTCAATCTGGCCAATTAACACATCCAGTTTTGGCATGGAGGGTAAATCAGGAAGCTCCTTCGATATTGCCAAACTTTCATCGTGCAATCGCAGCAAATTGACTCCAAACCCATACACAATTTGAGCGTTTGCGGGTGCATAGTCGGCTAGTTTTGGGTTGACAACTGAGGTATCCACCATAACTGGAAACAGCCCTTTGCCTTTGTGATCAAGGCGGACTGTAAACCGCTGACTGAATTTTCCGTCGGCTACTTTAAAACCAAAGGCGAATCCTCCGGTTGAGGGAAAGCCCAGGTATCTGGGCAAATTTCTGGCCAGCGTCTCATTCTGGCTTTTATTTGAGGATTTACTGGTTTCGGATTGAATGCTCTGTTCAATCAAACTCGCAGCTTCCCGAGTGTTGATATAAAACAAGGCTGGCCAGTGCTGACCAAGATCTTGACGAGCAACTTGAAAATCCTTGAGATTCAATAATCGAGGTGAATCCTGGGGCGCGGTGAGAAAGCGTTTTAACTGTCCAAATGCGCTTATGATCACCAGTCCATCGGGTTGAATGGTGTAGGCAAAAGCGTCTTCCAGTTTGAGGCTGGTATTGGGAAAAACGGTCACCAGATTTTTTCCGACTTCTTCGGTTTTGGGTTCTCCGGCACGACCGTAATTTTCCAGCTTGATCAAGGCTGTGATGCATTGGGTTGCGACTTGAACGGTCGGGGTTTTGATCAAAAAGACCATTTCCGGGGATGGCGAGGGCGCGGTTGGAATTGATTCAACAGGTTCACTCTCTGGCCCGGCAGACTTTGTGGCTGATCCTGAATGTTGAATAATCCCACTTTCACTCACGTAAAAACAATCATCTCCGGTTTGGGCATCCCCCTCTTTGACGGCTGGAAAAGCGGTGATTGAATAGGTTGGTGCAACGTTATTGCCGGCTGCCGTGACTTTGAGTGGTCCAAGCACATACCCGTTCCAGGGTGTCGTTTGCATATTCACGATTGGCTCATCCAAAAAGCCAGCCGCTTCTTCTCCACCGGGTCCTAAAAGTTTCAATGAACTGGCAAAATTCCCTTTGCCGAGCGAGGTTTGATACACAAGCTGGGCTGAATGGAGATTTCGCAAAACCTGCATGGCCAATGCCGTATTGGCCTGCCGACGGGCTGGGGCAGATGTATCAGGTGTTTGCACCCGGAAGCCAAACCCAAAGCGCAACTGGCTCAGAGTTGCCTTGTCAGGAAATCCCATTTCCTGGAGTTTGGCCTCAATTTGGGCAGGGCTGGTGATTTTGCCCTCCGAAAGTTTGGTCACGGCTTTGCGGATGCCTTCAGACTTAAACAGCTCATCCACCATGCCTGGAAGATTCTCGATTTCAATAAACAGAAGCTGGTTGTCCGGTAGATACCGGGCCAGTGATTCGGTGACCGGAGTAGATTGGCTGGCTGGCTGGGGTGTTTGGGCGAGGACCGGCATCACACCCACACCTTGAATCAGCATCACCAGCAGTCCCATCCAGGCTTTGAAAACTTGACGACGAATTATCCCAGGCATAGAAAAATCCTTTCGTTTGAGTGAAAAGAGTTCAGAGTTCAAGCTTGAGCTTGCTAACCATCTCACGGACCGATCAAACCTGACTTTTCAACCGGAACGTCACTGGTGCGATTTTAAGATTTTCACAAGCTAAAGCGTGAACCCGGTACTTTTTAAAAGCTATTTGCTGGTTTCATCAGCGCCTTCGCCGCTTTCCTTCTGGTTGTCAGTCTGGCCTTCTTCGGCATCTTTGGCAAATTCAATCGCTGCCTGAAGGTTGGGTTTGGTGAGTTTGTCGAGTTCGAGTAACCCGGCGCGCATCAACGACGTCCCGGTGTTTTCACCTTCTTTGATTTCGGTTTCATATTCTTCAATTGACCGCGCCTGTTTGCGTTGATAGTCGTAGATGAGCGCCCCAAACATCAAGCCAATAAAGGCAATCGTCACCAGCCAGATCATAGTTCACCTCGTGCAAAAAATTGTGGATACACTGGCGCCAAGGGGCTTTGTGGGAAGTCTCGAAGGTGTTCTTCGATCACGGTTTTGACAGGTGGTTGGGGTTGCTGGCTGACATGGTTGACCAGCAAGAACAGCAGTGTAGCCGAAATAAAGCAACTCGCCCATCCCATCGTGACTTCGCCAATCCAGAACGTAACCGACACGTTAAAAATCAAGATGCCGAAGTAAAGCCCCGCCGGGCTCAAGCCTTTCAACGGATAATACCAGACCCCTGTGCGGTCCCAGGTTTCCAGCCATCGCTCAATCATCAGATAGACCCGGATGATAGCCGCATTCACAAAAAACCAGCCGGCAAAATTGGCAATGGTGACGCCGAAATAAGAGCCGCCAAAGGGGTAATAGTAAATTTTCCCCAAAAACCACTTCTCACCCTGGAGCGCCACCGGGTCAATCACGATGTCGAGGTACATCATCAGCAGTGCCGACACAAACGTAGTGAACCAGGACCGGCGAACACGGTTGGTCAACACCACCTGCACATCAAACGGGCGGACAATCAACACTGACCTGAGCACAATCGCCATTTCAAAGCTGACATAAGAGAGAAAGGTGAAGGAAAGCGAATCCATAAACGGTACGCCCGCAACCCAAAGCTCCTGGTTGGTTGTGGTTGCGATATAGTAATACAACCCGAAGGGAAACCCGTTGTGGACCGAACTCCATTCACAGACAAAGGCAATCACGTAGGCCAGTATGGTAAACACCGCTGTTCGCCGCCAGCCCATCGAAGTAATTGCCAAAAACAGATAGGCGGCAAAAAAAACAAACACATAGGGCCGCAAAGCGACTGTTCCGATTAACAGCCGAATAACTTCCTGCAT
This sequence comes from Acidobacteriota bacterium, assembly GCA_016208495.1. Taxonomy (NCBI): domain Bacteria; kingdom Pseudomonadati; phylum Acidobacteriota; species Acidobacteriota bacterium. The sequence continues at coordinate 107,782 of JACQXX010000116.1, forward strand.
ACTTTTTTGAAAAGGGCTTCTTTCTTGGAATTTAAAACAGGTAAGCTGAAGAGGTTGGAATTGATTTCCAAAAAATCTGCGAACCAGCTAACTTGTTGATTCAAACTACTTTGCTGATTTTATTCTGTTTTTGCAAGGGAAAGTTTGAACCTGAAACTTTTTCCTTTTCCGATGAAAGTGTAACCATCTGGCTGGATGAAGCGTTAACCCCTTTGCACTCAATACCAGATCCTTCTTTTCCTGATTCATTCAAAAACTCGATGCCACTGGTCAAACTCCAATCACAGGGGGACGAGGTGAGCCCGGAGCACCCCGCCGAAAACCATGTTCCCGATGAATCGCTGGTTGAGTCGGTCCTCAACGGTGATGACAGTGCCTTTGGTGTCCTGTTTGACCGGCATAAACGCCGGATGGCCCAGCTCGCGGCAAAGTTCTTTCAACGCTCAGAGCGGATTGAAGATGTAGTGCAGGATATTTTCACCAAGCTCTATTTTGTGCTTGGGGAATATTCGGTTCGGGAAGGGAGTTCCTTTGCCGCCTGGCTAACGCGTGTCGCGGTGAATGTCTGCTATGACCAGCTTCGGTCTGCACGGCGAAAACCGGAAAGCAACCTGCTGGAACTCACCGAAGACGAGGCCGACATTGTCCATCAGCGCATTCATCAGCCGCATTCCACCCAGCACAACCTGGAGCACCGCATGATTTCTCATGATCTTGCCAAAAAACTGCTTGCCCGGCTCGATCCAAAAGATCAGATGGTACTGGTGCTGCTCGAAGTCGAAGGGCTTTCCATCACTGAAATTGCTGAAGTGACTGGCTGGTCGGCGTCAAATGTGAAAGTCCGTGCCCATCGGGCGCGCCTTGCCTTGCGCAAGGTGGTCGAAGATTTTGTGTGACGGGTTGGCTCTCAACCCACGAGGTATGATCTATGTTTTGGCGAAAGAAGAAATCAACCGTTTCTGATGAAGTCCTTGACCGGGTGAGCACCGAGGTGCTGCAGGCGCTCCGGGAAGGTTCACCGGAACTTGATTCGCTCAATCTTCAGTATGGCCAGCTTCGCGCCCGGATTGCCGAAGTGAAGCGTCAGCGCCAGCAGTCCTTTTTTGATTTCGCGGCGATCCTGACCCTGGCACCACGGGCACTGACCGTGATGGCGCTGATTACCGTTTTTGCGATGAGCGCGAAGTTTCTGGTGAAACCCCAGGGAAATGTACTTTCCCAAACTGAGCTGGTTCAAGCAGAGCAAACTTTTGAAGAAAACGTCGTGCCGGTTACGGCACCCGTCACGGCCTGTTCAATTTCAACGAATCCACAATGCGTGGTTTCGACCGGTGATGTCTGGACACTCCTGATGCGTCAGGACACGCCGCTTCCAAACCGATAAAGTGAATTATGAATTATGAATTCAGTTTTTCTTCATTCTTCATTCTTCATTCTGATTTCCCAAACCCTGAACCCTGAACCCTGAACCCTGCTTTTATGTCTCACTCTTCTTCTCGATCAGTTCAATGGAAAGCCTGGCTGGTGCTGGGTTGTGTGTTTGGCCTTGGATGCCTGACTGGACTTTCGATTGGCGGCGTTTTTACTTCCCGAGCGGCCAAACCAGCGGCTGTGCCGGCGCCCAACATTCGGGATGGCGAAGCTTATTTTGCGACACTCCAGCGCGAACTCAACCTCAGCCCGGATCAGGCGGGCACAATCAAAACCATCATCACTGAAGCCGGGACCGAATACAAAGCTGTCTGTACTGAAGTCCGTCCACGCTACGATCTGGTCCGCGACCGCGCTCGCTCCCGCATGCGGGTTCTCCTGTCCGCCGATCAGCAAAAGAAGTTTGATATTCTGGTGACACAGGAAAACTGTAATTGCCCCGAATTAAAAAAATAATTTCTTCTTGTGTAACCAATCTTTTTTTCCCTCCGTTAATGGAAAGTAAGCAAGTCAAAAACACTCAATTTCCTTCTTCTTCGATTTAGAAATACTGATTGAAGTTTGCATACTTCAATCAGTACAAACCTGGTTGGTTTCGATTGGAACCAATTGAAGGAATTGTGTTTTTAGAATTGCAGATTTGTGTCAAACAGTTCACTCAACCACACTTAAATTCTGTAAAGAGGAGCATCTATGTTTTCAAAAGTTCTGACCGTATTCACTATTTCCTTGACGATTTTTGTTTCTTCAAATTTTGGTGTTCAAGCAGCATTTTCACCAGTATTCTTTGAAGAAAAAGGTAGCGTTACATACACCGAAGCTGACTATCCACGCATTTCGGTTGATGAATTAAAGACCAAACTGGCCAAAGGCGAAGAGGTCATCATTATTGACGTTCGCGGGAAAGATTTTGACACCAGTGCGACCAAGATCAAAGGCGCGCTCCGATTCAACGGCGATTTGAAGACGGCGGCGGCGAGTCTTCCAAAGGACAAGGAAATTGTGACCTATTGCGCCTGCTCAACCGACGGTGGTTCGGTCAAAGCGGCAATGATGCTCCGTGAAGCCGGGTTTACCAACGTCCGGGCATTAAAGGGCGGCTGGACGGCCTGGAACGCGGCTCAAGGCGCGGTTGAAAACAAATAAAACCAGTTAGTAGTCAGTAGTCAGTAGTCAGTAGTTCACCAAGCTTATATCAATTTGCGGTAAAATTCTCGTGTGAGTGAACAGGCAAATGATTCAAAAAAATAAACTTAGCGGGCTACTGGCTACAAAACGGCTGCAGGCTGAAGAAAACGGATTTGGGCAAGCTGAACCTGTTTCTGCTAAACTGTTGTCTTCAACCCGAAGTCTTCAACCCGTTGTCTTCAGCCCCGAGTCTTCGAATCTTCAGCGCCGAGTCTTCGAGTCTTCAGCCCGATGTTTTCTCCTATGCGTCACGAACGAACCGCTTTCACCAACCGCGTCACTGCTGGTCAGGCACTGGCCAAAAAGCTTCAGACTTACCACCATCAGCCTCGGCTCCTGGTCCTGGCCCTGCCGCGTGGTGGAGTTCCCGTCGCCGCTGAAGTCGCCGCAGCACTCAACGCCGAACTCGAAGTCATCCCCGTGCGCAAACTGGGCGTGCCGGGAAATTCCGAACTGGCGATGGGAGCGATTGCATTGGGCGGCCAGCACGTCTTCAATCGAGAAATCATTGATTATCTAAAACTTCCTCGAACCATTCTCCAATCGGCGATTGACCGCGAAACCAAAGAACTGACTCGCCGCAACGAAATCTATCGGCAAGGGCGTCCAATGCCGGACCTGGCCAATCGAACGGTGATTCTGGTGGATGACGGGTTGGCCACCGGTGCCACAATGAAAGCGGCGATTGCGGCGGTTCGTGCCGGAAAAGCTGGCCGCATCGTGGTTGCGGTCCCAGTTGGTGCGGCTGAAACCTGCGAGAGTCTTGCTCCGGAAGTAGACGAACTGGTGTGCCTGCTCAAACCCGAACCTTTTTACGGCGTCGGTTTTGGATATGAAGATTTCTCGCAACTGACTGACCAGCAGGTTCTTGATTGTTTGCAAGGTCAGGGCTAATGATTTCGATACCATTTAGGGCTGAGGGGAATACAGATTTATCAACAACTTAGCCTTTTGCTCAGGCGATTTTGGAATGAACCACTTGTATGAGTGAGCAGTGAAGTGACTGAAAGAAATGGAGTTAGCGAACTACTGACTACTCTTTTTCCGTGTCCCCTTGTCTCCTGGTTCGTTTGTCGGATGGTCTTTTTATCCTGACACAAGCGAGCCTGTCACTTTTGTTTTTGGTCCACAGTTTTGGTTTCGCCCTGACTGTTTGGCGACATAGAGCCGTTTATCCACCAGTGTTTTTAACTCCTCAGTAAAATCGTGGATTCGTTCCCAGGTTTCTGGGTCAACTTCACCATCAAGCGACGTTGGGGGGTGCTCTCGGAAAAAGGAAATGATTTCCTGATACTGCTTTGACTCTGACGCCTGGGCATATCCACAGGAAATGGTGATTGAGCAGTCTGGATCAATCGTGCTTTTGACCAGAACTTCCTGTCCATTCAGGTCCTTGACATAGATTTTGGTGGTTCGGACTTCCGATTGGATTCGACCAATGATGATATCCAGTTCGGCTGGCTGCACATTGGGGAAGACCAGAACGAATTCCTCGCCGCCAAACCGAATCACAAAATCATCCTGGGTGCGAATATTCGTTGAGAGGATTTTCGCCAGGGTTTTTATCACGACATCGCCTGCCGGGTGACCAAGCGTGTCATTGACCCGCTTAAAAAAATCAATATCCAACATCGCGACTCCGATTGGCTGGCGACCAAGCTGGCTGGCAATCACTTTGTAAAATTTGGACATTCCTTTTTTGGAGTACACGCCATAAACACCTGTCATGGCATCGAGCAGGGCATCTTCGCGTTCTTTCACCAGCATGGTCATCAGTTTTCGGTTTTCACGCCCTTGCTGCAACATCGTAATGATTCGATCCCGGTTGTGGAACATGGCTTCAGTCAGCGCGCTTTCCTTGTCGGAAAGCTCCATTTCAAGCTCCGACTTGAGTTGAGATTCACGCCGTCGCAACAACCCGACATAAGCAAAGCTGACTGAATTAATTGAACAGAGCAGGGCCGCAACAATCCAGAACGGCTGTTTCTGATGAATGATGTTTCCGGCTTCTTCAGCATTGAGCGTGCTGAGCCGATCAATTTCGGTTCTGCAAATTTTGACCAGGGGTTCAAAATCTGCTTCCTGGGCTTTCCGGGTCAAGCCGGATGCCTTATCAGCCGCCTGATACACTTCAGAATGTACCTTTTGCAAAACATCAACGGTTTTTAATTCCTTTACCCGTTCATTGACCACTTGAGATGATTTCTCAATGGCAGCCTGCCCAAGCCCACCCAAAGCCAGGTAAATTTTCCCGTAGGCTGGAACCTTTGATTGATCTGTTATCTGGACAATGGCGATAAAAACAAACACCAAATTCAGAAGTGCGAACACAAAGTAGCGACGCATGCAGTGACCTCAATCTGGCAATTTTCACCCTCATGGTTGGCCCCATGGTGAATCTTACTGTTCCGGAGTATCAAGGGGGCCTGTTTTTTGATTTCGATTTCGCAAAAACTCTGGCGCCTTATGTTTTCCTGACATCCGACTTGATTTCCGGTAGGAGCCTCCGATGGCGGCGTCTTCGTCCCGTTCGGCAGCTTTTAAAACCATGCTGTTGTAAATCAAACTTTGCTCAACTGCATTTTTTAAGGCCGAGCCAAAGGATTCTTCCAGGATCAAGGTCTCGGTATTCTCAGTTCCGATGGCCATATAGTAGGCATACGGGTCATCGCTTTGGGTTCTGAGTAAAGCCTGAATTTGTTTGTTTTTGGTCGGACGCATGACTTCTTGAATCAGCACCGGCAGCGTTGCCTGCTGGACTCCGTTTTCATCAATTGAATACCGATGTTTGGGCGGCAAGATCTTTTGGGCAATGATTGCCTGCAAATGGTTGCTGATTGAAAAGTAATCATCGCCAGTCATTTGGAGAAATTTCAGCAGGGCAGCGGGCGCATTGGTTGAGGAATGCATGGTCCCAATTACCATGTGTCCGGTTTTGGCCATCGCCAGCGCCTGATTGGCCATATCTTCGTCTCGGATTTCACCGACCACAATGATGTCTGGATCCTGACGAAGCGCATGCCTGGCACCTTCGGTATAACTTCCGACGTCGCGCCCGACATAAATCTGCCTGAATCGCGCCCGACGGTTGGTAAATCGGTATTCGGGTGGATCTTCAAACAGGGTGATATTGACCGGAAGGCGATCATTTACCGCTTCAAGCATGGCCCCCACCGTGGTTGATTTTCCCGAGCCAGTTGATCCAACCACCAGGATCAACCCACTGCTGATGGTGCCATTCATCAGATCGTAGACAAGCGACCCGGCGGCTGGTGAAAACCGGAGCTGTTTGAGTGTTGGCAACACCGGCCAGATCCGTCGGAAAGACAGGCATAACCCAGAGCCAAGCGGGGTAACCGGTTCTGATCGGTATACATGCACCCGATACCGTCCCTTGATTTCATTCCCGTCTTCATCACAGGTTAAAACATCAAATGCTACGTCAAACGGCTGGAAGACCAGCATCTGAGTGGTGACCTGTGACGGTTCATATCGTTCCGGAAGGAGCGAATCCTCGGGTTCATCGGGGAGGAGTTCATCCGGTTGGAGCGGGTTGGGATCCTCGTACTCCAAATCCAGGTCAACTGACAAACTCCGATATTTTGACCGAAGATGGCGAGTGTAAGCTGCCAGGGCCCGGAGACGCTCAGTAAAGGGTGTCCCCCGGCATACCAGGTACGCCAACTCAAACAGAACCTGCTCTGAGATGATGCGTTGGGGAATGCCTTCAATGCGCCCTTCGAGATCTTCTAATTCGCGCTGGAGGTTCCGTTTATAGGGCGGGGTATCGGCCTGCAGGTGCAAATCGCTTTCCCCGCTCAGCGTCATATCCCGCAATTCATTGATAATGTCTTTATACGTAAAAACTGAATTATCTAAAAACATGAGAACGCTTCTACCCTTTTCAGTAACTAATGAATCCCGAAAAATGAACCACGAGGCGGCACGGTAATTGAAATCTCAGGCAATTCCAATTGGCGGTCTCCAAACACAAACACACTATCCCGATAAGCATTGAGCAAAAATGATTCGATCTCAGACGGTGAGATATCAACTTCGGCTGGAATATACCAGTAAACGGTATCGTACTCGATGGCGATTTCAGCCGGTCGAACCCGGCATCGAAGCAATAAATTGACAATGTTCTGGAGTGCGGCTTCTAAAACCACTTCCGGTTTGATGTAGATATGTTGAAACAACTCCACATCCTGCAAGGCAATTGACACCAGCATTCCATTTTGCCGTTGAAGCTGTTCGAGCTGGCTGAACTGACCTGACCCAATTGGAATCCGTGGCACCATTGCCGGATCAGTGGTATCTCCCAGAATAAACCCTCCAATGCTATCGGCAAGCCGGGCATACTTGGCGGACCCAATATCAGCACCAGGATCCTGGGTTGGTGTCCTGGCGGGAGGGACTGTCGGTGACTCTTCAGTAGATAAGGTAAATGCTGGCACCGAACTGTTGCTGGGGACTGGGGGAAATTTTTCGGATGATTGACTATGGGCGAGAGGGAAATACGGCTCCGGTAAAGGAGGCGAAACTGGTGAGGGAGCAGGTGTTTCCGCCGGCGAAGTCTTGATCGTTTCCAGGCTGCTGGGCGGTGGTTTCAAGGCTGGTGCTTTGAGGGGGGCGGTTTTACTCGTTGGAGGGGCCGGAAGCGGTGTGTTCACTGGCTCAAAGCTACCAGAGGAGGTTTGCATTTTGATCCGACGCTGCATCAAGGCCAAATCCAGGGCCTGTCGTTCACGGGCCTGCACGTCGCGTTGTAAACTTTCGAAACTCTCAATCAGGTTGGAGAGTGCTTCAGACAATGAACGGGGAGGGGACAAACTATACTTTCCCAGTTGTCGGATCAGGTGTTGGCGATAGGCCCATAATCCCAGTCCAATAATCGTCACAATACTCCAAAAGCAACCACTCATTACCAGCAAGCGCTGTTGCATGGCCGCCGTTTCCTGTGTTTGCACCACCCTGGCTTCCTGTTCACAGGCAGCCAGCAATGGTTCAGCAACTGAAAAAATATTTTCACTGGACGAGGTTTGGGTCAATTTTTCTAATTGCAATTTGTCACGTTTTTCAACCAACCCAGAGAGGGCGGCCCAGGTTTTTGGATAGCGTGACGTGTCAGGGTCAGCGGCAGCTAAATGCTTGCGGAAGGTATCGAGGCGGGAGGTAAACTCAGGTTCAGGGGAAATGGCCAGCCGGGCTGCGGAAGCAACGACCTGGGTGTGTCCTTCAAGCGAATTGGTGGTCGTAACCCCATACCAGGTGAAGAACAATCCACCCCCTAACACAATGATGATAAGCACTTTTAGAAATATCTGCACAGGTGCAGGGCTCCTTCAGACGGCTGAACACAAGCAGAGGCTACATCTTACAGCGATGCAGGCTGATTTTTTATACCTGGATAAATAAAGTTGTTAAGGAAATCAACTCAATTGAGCAATGATGAGAACTGTTAGCTGATCAACGAGCCAGCAGATAATAAAAAGGTTCACTGAATTTTGCAATTTTTAGCGAAGAGATCGAGGGTAAATTACCAGGATTCACATTTAAATTTATCAAAAGAAAATTGGGTCACCTTCCTTGAATCAGTTTTACCTGATTGGCCTCAAAAGCTTTTTGAAGGGCCATTCTGGTTGCGATCTTAAATGAAAAGGGATTGCTGTCTACTTCGTGATACCGGCCAAATATCACGGCAACATCAAACATCACGGATACTTTTTCAGTTTCTATGTACTTACGCTGATATGTTTCAATGGCTTCTTTGACGGCTGGTCGAAACTCAGGCGGGAGTTGATCCCCTGTAACATACCACCGTAACTGGCAGTTCTGACTATCTGAAGCCGGAAAAATTTCAAGCGAGACGATTGCGAATCGTGATGGACACGAACTTTGTTTCACGTATCGGGCAGCACCAGTCGTTTTCCAACGCACAGTTGCACCAGGGAACTCACCCGGCTTGAGAAAGTCCAGTGGTTGAATGGCTTCCGGCTGGTGCTCGGGAATGAACCCGGCTGAGATTGCCCACGCCCGAAGCTGATCAGCCAGGTACTCAGAAAAGTCATGGCACGTCGGGCGCGCGCTTTCAGCACGGCTCACCAATGCGACCACTTCAGCACCGGACACGTCATCTCGCTTGAGCAGTTCGAGCCAGTCGGTCACGATCTGATAGACCGCCTTTTCCCGCCCGCCCCGATCTTTGAGCGAAACATAATCGTGCGCCATCTTTTCAACCAGATTCAACCAGAACGCCATAATTCATGCTCCATCAGGGTTCGTGTGCTGAGTTTGATACTATGCAGGGCTCTGTTTTCCGATAGAATGCTCCAAATCTCAAATCCTAAATCCCAAACCCTACTATGTCTGAAAACATTTGCATTCGCGGCACCAACTGGGTGGGCGATAGCATCATCACCATTCCAGCCCTGCGCGAACTCCGCCGCATTTTTCCCGAGTCGCGCTTGACGTTGCTGGTTCGGCCCTGGGTGACTGGTATTTTTGAAGGTACGGGGCTGGTTGACGATCTTCTGACCTATGATAGTCAAAGCGAATCGTTTTGGACCTGTGTCCAAAAGATCAAAGCACGCAAGTTTGATCGGGCAATTTTATTTCAAAATGCTTTTGAAGCCGCCGCCTTGATGTTTTGCGCCCGGGTGCCGGTTCGGGTTGGATTTCCGACCGATGCCCGACGGCTGTTGTTAACCAGCGCGGTCCCACTCGAACCGGCAACTCTCAGAAAACACCAGATTTATTATTATCTGGACCTGGTCTCCCGATATGAAGAATATCTCACCGGCCAGACCCAGGTTAATTTTAATGCACCAGCCTATCAGCTCCGAATTCCAACAGAAAAACGTGAGGCGATTCGCTCAACTTTGATTGAAAGAGGACTGAATCCAGACCGACAATGGATTGCCATCAACCCAGGTGCCACCAATAGCGAAGCCAAACGGTGGCCAACCGACTATTTTGCATCCCTGGTTGACCAACTCATTGAGCGAGGTGACCTGGAAGTGTGTCTGATTGGTGCTGCGAATGAAACCGAGATTTCTCAGGCCGTGGTTGAGTATTCGCGGCACAAATCAGCGATTCGGGTTCTGACCGGTACCACCACCCTGGCCGAAAGCATTGCCTTTTTGACGTGGTGTTCGCTGGTGATTTCCAATGACACTGGTCCGGCCTATGTCACCGCCGCACTGGACCGCCCGCTCCTGACGATTTTTGGCCCAACAAACCCAAATATGATCAGTCCGTTTTCTCCGCATGCCCACCTGATTCGCAATCTGGTGCATTGTGCGCCATGTATGCTCAGAAAATGTCCGATTGATCACCGTTGTATGCAGAACATTACTCCCCAGGAAGTCTTTCGCCGGGCCATTCAGGTGCTTGAAGCCAGTCAATATATTTAGGGCTGAAGACTCGCAAGCTCGGGGCACAGAAAGGGATGAGGGATGAAGGATGAGGGATGAAATAAAACCAGCTCTTCAGCCCTGAGCCCGTTGTCTTCAGCCCAAAGTCTTCAGCCCTCATCCCTAAATTTCAAAATTGAATCCGTGTTCCTTCAATTGAAAATAGCGGGTTTCGTCAAAGGAATAGAGCCGGGCGGCGCGGTGGGCAACATCTTTTTGGGTTTCGTTGAGGTCAATCAGGAGTTCCATGCTGAGGATTTTTTTGCGGAAGTTGCGCTTATCCAGCTCCTGTTTAAGCACAATTTCATACAGTTTTTGAAGTTGGGACAGGGTGAATTTTTTGGGCAGGAGTTCAAATCCAATCGGCTGGTAACGAAGCTTTCCGCGCAATCGCTCCAGCGCCACTTTGAAGATTTTGTCGTGGTCAAATGCCAGTGGCGGAAGGTCATCCACTGAAAACCAGCGAGCATCGTGGGCATCAGTTGTGGCCTGGATAGTATGGTCCGACAAATTGACCAGAGCATAATAGGCAACGGTTACCGTCCAGCCACGTGGGTCCCGGTCTTTGTCGCCAAAGGTATAAAGCTGTTCCAGAAATGCCTGTTCGATCCCGGTTTCTTCCTGAAGTTCACGCATCGCGGCGGTTTCGAGGGGTTCTTCGGGTTTGACGAACCCGCCCGGTAATGCCCAATGTCCCTGAAACGGAGGGACGCCGCGTTCAATGAGCATCACTTTCAGATCGTTGGTATCCAACCCAAAGACAACACAATCAACCGCTAAACTTGGCCGCTCATATTCGTAGGCAAATGACATATGGTGAAATGACAAGGTGACAGGTGACAAGATGACAAAGTGACAGGGTGACAGGGTGACAGGGTGACAAGGTGACAAGATGACAAAATGACGGAACAAAGCACCAAAAAAATATCACAAACCTGGGATTTCATTCTTCATTCTTCATTCTCAATTCCCAATTCTTCATTCAAAGAGTTCTTTTACCACCTGACGGCAGGTTGCTTCCAGTGAGTCGAAAATTGTGATGGATGGACAATCCTGAGCGAATCGGCGGCGAATGTAGCGCGCATTGGTAAATCCATCTTCAATGCCAACCACAAGTTTGCAGGCTGTCTGTTCGTGGCGAACTTTCCACTCACCCAGTTCAAACCGGGTAGTTTGGGCAAACGCCCGGTCGCACTGATGGTGAACTTCTTTGGCAAGCCAAAACATGACAACCCCGTTTTGTGCGGCTCGCCTCAGAAAAGTAGTTTCCCAATCAACCTGAGCTTCATAGACAAATTCGCCATCAAAATAAGTCCGGCGCGGGCTGGCAATATGCAGGTCTGGGGCAATCCTGCTCAGGTACTCAATGGCAGTATCCTGCCAGTGGGCACCCTGAATCGGTCCGGCCAGAAAGACCAGTGGTCCATCAATTTGGAGATGTGTCGGAGGCAATATCACTTGTCCAGGCATAAGGCGGCTCCGTGTGAGAATAGTGTCTGTTCCCTGGTTTTTGGTCCCTGGAACTTCAGCCCTGAGCCCTAAGGGACTGTAAAAATACAACTTCCCGTTTTTATCGAAAGTCACCCGGAGAGATCCAATTTCAGAACAGGAAACCACGAAATACACGAAAAACACGAAAAAGAAATCCAAAGACTTCAATGGGGTCTGAGCTTTTGTCACGACCCAAATGAAAATCGGGAAGTTGTTTTTTAACGCTCCCTAAAGTTCACACAATCAAATGCCCTTTTTCCTCAGCCAGCGTGATGGTGGCCTGAGTTCCAGAATTGAATTCAAGGAAGTCACGTTCAATGCCATCGCTGAAGATCACACCGCTTTCGGACATTTGGGAAATCAGTTTGAGTGGGGTCGCTGGGGTAATGGCGCCAAAAACAAGGCTGGTCGAAGAAGTTTTGCTGGGGAATGGCTCGCGGACGGTGTAGTACAGCATGTCGGCATCCCAGCTTAGTTTCTGAAAGTATTGATGTGAAAGCGTTTGGCCTGAAATCCGAGACGCAACCTCCAGCGCACCACGCATCAGGCTGGTAAACCAACCCGTAGACCCAAGCCCGGTCGAAATGATGACGCCGCTTGATGATTGCTGTTCTTTTTGATTTCCGATTTGGAGCATGTATCGTGCCGAAGTGTGCGATTTCACTCCAACGAAAAAATCGTTGACGGCATAGAGCGCCTGGCCGTTGTTGAGCTGGGCTTTGGCCATCGAAACTTCCTGAAATTGGCGACGCTGGGTGAAAACTTCCGGCACAATTTTTGGTAGATCCTTGACGGTAAAGGGAAGCAACACGCCATCCCAGCGTTTCGGATCCGGATTGACACCGATGATCGGAAGTGCCGGCGCATATTTAACCGTGTTGGCCACGAGTCCATCCTGCCCCAGTACCACAATCGTGTCGTCCTTGCCGAAAATAAAATTGGGCAGAAAGGCACGATCCACCGTCTGAACCCGACCCAATTCACCCAACAGGTTTTCAGTTGTGCGAAGTGCTTCATTGTATTGATCGTGTTCGGCCTGATAGTCAGAAAAATCAGCGTTCTGGTGCTCGATGTAAAACCTGGCCTGGTTGACCGTGTTATAGCGCACAATCATCTCATCGAGGCGTGTCCGCCGCTTGATCAGGATGAGTTTGTTTTCGGTAAGACGCTGTTTCATATGAGGTTCAGGGTTCAGGGTTCAGAAAAAAACAAAAGGGACGAAAGGGACGGAAAGGACGGAAAGGACATAAATTCGAAGACCCGGAACCCTGACAAGGTGACAAGGTGACAAAGTGACAAGGTGACAAGGTGATTTTTTTCATCCCTCATCCTTCATCCCTCATCCCTTAAAGAACCCGGAACCCTCATCCCGTCACCGTTTATCCATCAATTCACGCAGCAAATCGGGGCTCACGTTGAGCTGGCCAATTTTGTCGGCTTTGTCGGCTAATCCCTGGAAGGCAAGCGCCATCAATTGATTCGGTTTCATTCCAACGCTGGCCAGTGCCTGGACAACCTTTGGATCCGCACCTGAAATGGCATTCATCATGGTTGAAATCGCGTAGGCTTGCGCATCCGATTGATTCTTCTGGTTTTCAACTGAGAGCGAAACAAGCTCTTTATTTTGGACTTCGAGGGCGATCTTGGAGGCCATTTTGGCTTCACCCAGTTGACGTTGTTTTTCCTGGATCGCCAATTCGGTGTTTAATTCATTTTCACGAATGCGGCGTTCCTGTTCGACGGCAGCGTTCCGGCGCGAATAAATGGCGTCATCGGCTTCCATCAGGAGTTTTTCGCGAGTCTCGGCCTCAAGCGCCCGAGCGGTGTCTGGCGTCGGTTTAATCGCCAGAATGGACAATCCCAAAATTTCCAACCCAAGCGAAGCAATTTCAGTTGATTTTGGCAAACCCGCCTGCACCTGTTGAACAATCTGGTCAGATGAACGCAACGCCTCGCGAAGTGATAGACTCCGCAATTCTTTGCGGGTCAATACTTTGACTACGTTGATCACCCGTTGCGAAAGTTTTTCCGGATCGTCGGAGACATACTGTTGGTGGGCCGGATCAATCGTGAAATTCAGGAGTTGTGATGTTTTGAGTGGATCAGAAATGCGGTACGTCACCTGACCCTGGATGCTGATTTCCTGAAAGTCGCCGGAGGCTTCTTCAAAAATGAACGGCACATCGGTACTCGCCAGCGGCACCGCGACCAGCGTCGTGGTCGGCGCATAGCAGAAAAACGACAACCCGCCGCCCTGGCGCACAATTTTGCCGTTTCGATATTGGAATATATAAGTCGTTGGCTGCGCTTTGATGTATCGAATGCCAAACATAACCGCTCCTTTTTAAAGGCAGAATGAAGAAAGTGGTTAGTGGTTAGTGATTAGTGGTTAGTGATTAGTGGTTAGTGGTTAGTTCTTGGTTCCTGATTCTTCTTCGAAAGTATTGATTTCTAACCACTAACCACTAACCACTAATCACTGGATTGTTTCTTCATATTGATTTCTAACCGCTAACCACTAACCACTAATCACTGGATTGTTTCTTCATTCCTTCTGATTTCTTCCCGGATGCTCATCAAAATCTGACCAAGCATATTGAGACCGTTTCCAGATTTTCCACAACCCCAGTAGGAATCTCGCGGGGAGTCTTCAATCAATTTCGCGTCGCCTGTGTTCAGTAAAATCTGTTTCAGGTCTTCGTGTTGCGTGAACTTGGCAAACACTGCTTCACGCATGATCGAGGTTTTAACCGATTCCCAATCCTTGCGAAGCGGTTTCTTGCGATCCCGACCTTGCCTCGCGGCAATCATCGGCGACGCAATCAATCGAATGGTTTTCTCATGCTCGGTTCCAGCAAACTTCTGGGCTTGAAAGTAGTGCTCAACCGTGGGCCAGACTTTGTCTTTTAATTTGAACGAGTGCGCTGAAAAATTTGAAAAGCACCCAAATTCATCATTGACTCGATAAAATCGAATTTCCTGAACTTCAATCTGATTCATATTCATCCTCTGTTTTGAAGGCCCCCGGACTTGACCAAGCCCCAAGCCCTGTTACGGTACACAGAAAAAACCACCCGCGGCTGTCTTGCTAAAGCTGGCCGCACCTTGACTGGCCCGGACGGCTGATTGTGAAAAGACCTGGAATGCCTGCCGGATTTCCTGGGCGCTGTTGCCCGGCGTCAAAATCCATTCATCCCGGATCCCCATTTCCTTAAAGACTTTGCGAAAATCAGTGTAGCCATCTGAAATGCCCATGGCCGCCACAATGTGTTTTTCACCAAGGAGGTCATCCACCAGTGATTTTACATTTTTGGCCTTGGCCTTGGTTGAATGTTCGTCAGCGCCATCGGTGATAATGAGCGTCACCGTGCGGCAACTCACACCACCATCGGCAAATTCCTGGTATTTGGCCAGAACCCGCCCAAGCAGCACCACCGATTGATCATAGAGCGGTGTTCCGAGGTTTGGGTTATAGTTTTTTGGCGTCAGATCTTGAACTTCTTTGTTCCGAACGTAGACAATTTTACCGCTGCGGTTCTTTTCAGCTTCGTCCACGGTTGCCAGTGGCAGGTACGGGAAGAGCACATAGCCATTCAAATACCCGGTATGCGCCAAAATGTTGTTGTTTTGCTTTGACGCCATCAGTGCCTGCAACACGGCGTTGTGACCATCACGAACGTGCTGGGTGTTTTTCCCAAATCGGATTGATCCGGAATCGTCCACCATCATCGTTACCAGCACGACTTCGCTGGCATTGATATTATTGACCGAGATACCGAGTCCGGCCTGGATTTGGGCACCGATATCAACCAGATTCAACGCCTGAAACGATTGAGGAGAAAGCACGCCGTCATCAAGTGCATTTTGAAAAAGATTGCTCAAATTTGGTATTCCGTTTGACATAAAAGTAGGTCCTTTCTGAAAAAACTGTTCTTGGTGACTGGTATTTAGTACTTCGAAAGTAGCAGTTCCTAAACACCAGGCACTAAACCCTGAACCCCGAACCCTGAACCCTGATTAGCACAATCCCGTGGCCTGGATTTCCGGCCAGCTTTCAATCGGGTCAGTTGAATTGACGATGTGCATTCCGGCATCCTTGAAGTTTTGGAAGGCCCGTTCGGCTTCGTCGGTAAAATCGGGCCCACCTGGGACCACCACCGCCGCCGTGCAGTCACGCAAAATGTAAACTTTCTTCGCCAGCTTTGGATCCTGGCGCTGAATTTCACCCAGGAAATCCGCGATGCTGCCGCGTACACAGTGGCTCGAAGCCAAACCAGCCATCAGCACGACATCGGCTTCCATCAGGGTTTTGACCAGGTGGGTGTTCTTTTGGGCACCGGGAATTGGGCGACTATCCCAACAGGTTGTCACTTCCGGAGCAAAAATCGAATAGTGCTCCGTCAGCGGATTGCCGCCTTTAATTTCGGGGCGATTTTCCGCACCTCGCGCAAAGCTATGAAACAACCGGGCTTCCTCGACCACCCCTGCCAGCCGGTGTCCGTTTGATCCAAGCAGACAGTGATACGGCCACAAATAAAGCTGGTACTTGCCGCTGGCTTCGAGCTGTTCGCAGTAGTGAATAAACTGCCGCCGGAGCCACATCACATCCGCTCCGAGTTGTTTGGCCATAGCTGGATTTGGCTGGAACTTGCCGCGCCGGTATTCATCGGCTGAAACGATGGTGTGGGCATCCGGATGGCTCCCGTCGTCACGCAGGTGAGCACTGGTGAAAAACACCTGATAGGGCAGGTGGGTGTCCATCGTACACGTAATCTGCGACAACACATGAATATAGCGATAAATGAACTGCACCAGGTTGTTTTGGGCATCCATCGCGCCCGTTCCTGAGCGACCAGCCACAAAAAGCGACCCTGACGGGAAGGTAAAGTCCACCTGATCGTCAATGACCAGCATATGAACTTTGGTTTTATCGCTTCCAACCGGTTTCAATCCGTGTTTTTGCTTCCAGATTTCGGCTTTGCGAATCAGGGTATTGGCGTCATTGACGTTGAATTCAGGCCGTTGGGCGTGCTTGAAGTCATAGTGGTCCGGAACCGGTAACATCTGGATTTGGGGTTTCATTTGAGTATTCATCATAAAAGGGCTCCTTAAATTGAGGGCTGAAGGCTTGGGGCTGAGGGCTTGGGGCTGAGGGCTTGGGGCTGAAAACATCGGGCTGAAGAATTTCATTCCTCATCCCTTTGGTCGCCTCAAGCCCTTAGCCTCCAGCCTTCAATTCCAACAATCGAATTTCCTGTGATGTCACCACATACAGACCCTGGCGACCAGCAATCAGTTGACATCCGGCATCCACAAAACTTTCGGTATCAGGAAATTCACGGGTTTTGAGTATCTGGTTAAACTTTGGCTCCATTCGAATAATGCCATCATCGGTGGCAACGAGCAGAAAATTTCCAACCGCGCATTTTCCGCGAAGCGTTGAAAGCCAGCTTCCATCACCGGCTTCGGCTTCCGCCGTGGCTTCAATTGTTCCGTTGGGCCGGATCACCGTGCAGCGGTTGACGGTTCGGCCCTGAATGTTTTCTGAAGTGAAAAACCACGCCCGGTCATCCGTGAACAGACAGTTGGCTTCCAGCAGTTGCCCACGAAATTTCGGCAGGCTGATATTGTCGTTGAGTCCAGGCTGGGTGGTGTGAAAAGTGAACGCAACACTCAGTTCACCAGCTCGATACAATCCAAACCCGAATTTTGAACCAACCCAAAATTGAGTTTGACCGGTGAGGACTTCGCCGACTAGCTCTGGCCCATAGTTGCCATCCCGCATTAACTGCCCGCTGGTAATCCAGTACCGGGCACTTTCGGTCGCCGCCACTGCTGGCTGGTTATGGAACATATCCACACTGAGCCGATCAATGTGCGGATTATCCGGGGTGAGTGTCAGCAGCAAGCCATCCCGAGCCAGCAATGTTCGGTTTCCACAGAGCGCAAAGCCCATTTTGGGATCGAGTCCACCGTGCAGCACCGTGCCGCCATCTTCCCGGCGATAGGTGCCATTTTCGTGAACCAGCCAGCGCAGGTCACCATTCTGGTATTCAACCGCTAAAATCCGGCCACGCGTTGTAAACAATTGAGTGGCAGTGACCGTCCCACGAATGACCGTGACTGATTTCACGGCTGCCGGCGCGGCCTGAGCACAGTTTGGACAGACCATCCGGGCGTGTTCGGTATTGCAAGCTGTGCAGGTTGTCCAGCGTAACGTATCAAGCAGATCAACCGGGAACTGGCCGCGTGAATCTTTTTCAAAGACCAGATGAAAGTACTGTAACAGCTCATCCGGCAATACTTTGTAGGGGGTCGCGGGTTTCGGATACCGGACCGCCGGGTGAAACACTGTGATCCGGTGCAATGGTCGCAAATCGTGTGGAACGGCTGGTTTGCTTCCGCCCTTGGGTTTGTAGATGCCTCCGTACGGGTCAACAAACAGCAAACACTGCATCAGCATGACCGCGAAGGCATACCAGTCGGAATCAGCCGTGTGCGGACGAAATAACATCAGGCTTTGTGCCTGTGGGTCACAGAGCAACGGGTCTACGAACCGTTGGGTGAACACCTGACAGAAAAATTTGCCGAACTGAAAGCTGTCGGCGTCAATCAAATTGGCTTCTGTCCCAAGCACCATCACATTCAGGTCATTAAAGTCGCCAATCACAACGCCTGAGCGATGCAAATCGCCCACTGTGGTGTGTAAGTCTTTGAAAATACTGATCACTGATTCATTCGTGATCCCAGCCTGACGGAAGTTGCGGTCACTGTAGCGCAGCAACAATTCGCCTCCGGCCAGAAATTTCATCGAATACCCGACAATTTGTTTTCCAGTCAGGTCAGTGGCCAGGTCTTCAGGTTTGACAATCCGGGCTGGTAACGAACACGGAAAGGCTTTGAGCTTTTCCTGATGAACCGCCAGCCGTTCCTGGGCGGCCTGTTGTTCGTGAGGGAGCCCGTGGTAGTCAGGATGTGACGCGTTTTTAAAAATCTTGAGCGCTCGATTTTGCCCAATATTGAACACATCAGCTTCGCCACCTTTGCCAATTGACTGGGCCGGATTCAATTTGGTTCGTTTTCCATTTAAAAGGACTTCCATAACACCCACCTCGAAAGGTTGGAGGACAAAACACTGGACAATTTTTGAGAGGCAAAGCACCTGCCTGGTTGACTACTCGCTACGCGCTACTCACTACTCACTCTTTTTCCGAATCACCACCAGCGTTGTGTCATCTGAAAGCAAACCGGGTTCTTTGAGCATGCGCCGGTTTTCCCAATCTGGACGGCGGCTCTCAACATTCATCAGCGAAAGTTTGCGGCGGATGGCATCCGGGTTTGAAAAGTAGTGGTCGGCTTCCCAAAACTGACTCAGTGAACCAACGACATCACTTTTTCCCGGCAATTTGCAGGTGGTGGAACGAAGCACCTCTTCGAGGCCATCGGTTGCGATCAACACTGATTGAACTTCAGCGGTTGGTCTGACGGCTTCAATGGAGAAGTGCAGCCGATCCGGGTTTGACGTTGCCAGCGACGAATTGACCAGCCCATAGGCCAGGTACGGAGGCATATTGTCAGGAAACGGGCCGATGGTCTTCACATCGCCATTGATGGTATACACTCCGTCTCCAAGGGAAAAAACCACGGTTTTGAGCGGAGTCACCACGACTCCGACCACGGTAAACAACAAGTAATCGCTCACAACTTGAGCCAGTGAACCGCCCAGGGCCGATGCCACGGCTTGAAGCTGCTTTAAGGTTGCTTCCCGAACGGTGTGCCAAAATTCGGTTGAAACAATCAAGGTGCTCAAGATTTCCGCATCCTGAGCGGTGCTTTGGTTCAGAATTTCCTGAGTCAGGAAACGCGCCCCGAGTTTGGCCCCGACTTCGCTGTGTTTCCCACTGCCGCAGCCATCACAGACCACGGCGACGAGAACTGTTTCGTTGCCGGCACAGTGCCAGGCATCCTGGCAATTTTTACTGACGGCGGTGTGGTCCCGGCCAATCACTGAACCGTATCCAATTTCAAATGAAGCCGTTCCAATCTGGGTTTGCATATGTCACCACCTTAGTGTTTTATTGACACGAAGAGAATAGTGTTGTTTTTACACTATGTCAAGAAAAAAGTTCATCTTCAAAGTAGAAAATAAAAAATGCGTGTCAGAACAGCTTTTTATGGCCGTTCTGACACGCAATGGATTTCAGTGAGTGGGTTTGAATTTACTGAAAGGTACCCTTTGGATCTTATTGAGAATCTCCTCCCGCATTTAGAAAACTAAAAGCCCCTCCCAATCGGGCAAAATCAATTCTTGTGAAGACCCCAAAGCGAATCTCATCACGGCCAGGGCCGATATTGGCGTTGAATCGTAGCCCAATCGGCGTTCTCGGGATATTGAGGAATCCTTCCAGCATCATTCGTCCGCTAAATGATCCCCGTGAGAACAACGCATTCTGATTACTGTCAAACAAAATATTACCCTGGTTATCCCTGACAAAAGTCCGCTTCTCATTGATTAAGTGATTGCTCCCACCCCACATAATATTGAGGTAAGCCAGCGGAAGAGGATTTCTTTCAGTAAGGATAAATTGGTCACTAAAGCTCGGAGACTTATCCTTACCCTTTTGGTTTTGATCTTCCTTATTCACAGAATTGTCTTGATTGAACGGGCAATCACCATTCTGGAACCCCTCACACCGATCAATGTATCTCTTGGGATAAGCTGCCAGCCTGACACCGACAAATGCTTCGCTAATCAATGATTTAGGTAATGGTTCCGTGGTTGGATTCATCAAATCACCTATAAACGGGCGATTGTCACGACTGGTTGGTGTTCGAAACTGGAATTTAAGAATCGGCCCAAACGTAATCCGATCTGGTGCGTCTTTCGAACCCTCAACCCCAGCTATCCGACTCCGCTTTTGTGGTATAAAGCTGTCTCCAAAGACGCTTAGTCCAACCTCCAGTGCTGTTTTGGAAGTGAACAAGCCTGGTAATTCATCCCCTCCTGCCTGGCGTCGGATCAGCCCAAAGCGTGAAGCGCCATCTTCCATCATTGGATTCTCTCGTTGGGAGATACTTGAAACTCGGGCGTCGAGCTGGCCATGAAACCCACGCCCAAGGTAACTGTTAGTGGTCAGCCCAGCATACAGGAATGGATTCCCAAACTCATTTTTTTCATCGCGATTAAATTCTGTTCCAAATTCCATTGTATATCGGAAGAAGGATCGGTCACAGGCCACAATGTATAAGGTATCGGAATAAATTGTGTCCGTTTCGGCTTCGTCTGTTTCAACTACGTCAGCCCGAATAACCACTATCCCAGGATGGTCACCCAATTTAACGTCCGCAAGTGCAATGCCTTCCGTGTTGGTCATGACATCAGAGGTGCCTTCATACGCATCAGATGACGTTCTGAATTTGGCATCGCCTTCAAGAATGCGAAACTTCACCAGTTTTTTGGGAAGAGGCGCCCCGGTTGTGGTATCCGATGAAGTATCAGCTTTTTCTTGTACTTTAACCGAGAATGTTTGGAGCGTGTTGGTGTAATAGGGGAAGGGGGATTGCCGAGTTATCCCATCAAAAATGGAAGCTACTGGACTGGTTGGAGATTGGTTCTGTGTCAATTGTTGACCTGATGTTCTTTGCCGAAAGAACGAAATCTGGAGCTTTCGAACTGTTTTTTGCTCCTCGGTTTCGGGTGTCGGTGATTCCAGAGAGTTGCTTCGGCGGGGAACTGGTGTGGTCAAGACGGCTGGTGCTGGTTGATTTATTCTCACTGGTACAATTGGTTCAGGCGGAATTGGCACCAACCGGGGAGCCGTCGAGGAAACCAATCGTATCTTCGGCGATTGAACAGCAATCGAGATTTCAATTTCGAGTGGTTCCGCATCACGAAGTGCCAGGTCAGTTACTCTGACGCGTAATGGAAATGGAGTGTTACGAAACTCCCGAGGGACGCCGGCGATTGTTCCATCAGGAGTCAATTCCAGGCCCGTGGGGAGTTGCCCTGTTACAATGCTCCATTGAAAGTCAGGTGTGATGGTTCCGCTTTCCAGTCGGAGTTTGTAGGCTTCACGGAGCGTTTGATAAATGTTTTGCTGGTAACTTTCTCCAGCACGCCCTGGCTGTAATGTAAATGGTTCCTGGGCTTGAGCGATTGTGCCAGTAACAAATAAAAACACCATCAGGCCGAAAAGACTGAACGTTTTCATACAAGTTTCCTCAACTTTTAAAGGTATTTACCGAATGGCGCACCACGACAAGGTTGACCAGATGAAACAAGTCTGACTGAGTGCGAACTGGACACTATTTGTCATGGGGTGAACACAGGGCGAAACTCACCGCACCACAGCTACAATGTCCACTCCGTCAATGCCCACCAGCGCAAAATCTTGTGCAGTTCGTCGTTGAACCAGTAATTCCCGGTCAGGCACTTAACTGGTTTAGATACAATGCTTTAACTTTTCTCGTTTCCGCGCTTGGAAGACATTGATCCATATAGAGTTAGAGCTTTTTTATCGATATATGCCATGGCAACTAATGACAAAAATCTCATAACTTCTTTATCTGCAGCATCTTCCAAGCGCGGAAATAAAATTTATTATCCTATTCCTTTTAAAGGATTTAAGTGCCTGACCGGGAATTGCCGTCGTTGAACTGAAATCATCAATGATGCTTCGTAGGGTGGTGGTACCTCCAGGCCCATCCCATCCTGAGTGGCCAAATCCAGTCCCTGAACACTAAAAAATCGGCGGAAAAGGAGCGGTGTCAGTGGCTCATCTGGGTTTCGTCCATAAGGAAATTCAAGCACATTGGTTGTTCCAGCCAGATCAGCCACAATAACAACTCGTGCTCCAGTACTCTGTTGAACCCCGAATCCAAGGGTTTGCATATAGCCAATAACACTTTTCTCTTCAGGTATTTGAATGGGAATTCGAAACGAATACAGCTTTGATTCACTCAAACAATCTTGCCCAGGCTGCAAATCAATTTTGAAACTGTCAAAAAGAACAGCACTCACATTTGCAACCGCATTGGAACGGACTAAATCGGCGTCCTCTTTGGGCGTAATGAGTTCAACCGTACCAAAAACGTTTGTTTGATCCAACATCGCACACCTCCTCTATTTGAAAACAAGGCTCTGCCATGCAGCCTGATTCCGGTTGTCCCGAAGTGCGAGTTCACAAGCTTTTGCTTCGGGCGTATCCTGATTTATTGACTTGGAGAAATCCGTTACTCGGGAAACCGCAGGTGCAGATGGTTGTCGTGACCATCTACAAACCTGGTTTCTTTATTGACCAGCTTCGGGTCATTAAAAAAGATAACAATGTTTGGATGCCGGGTTCTGACCAGTTGGACAAAGGCTTTGGTCAGTGCGTGGTCATATTGGGCATCGTGGATGGTTACAGCCACCAAGTTATGGTCTTTGCGAAACGGACGAATATCCACATCCACCCCTTTGCGGTGTGATCCGTGCGGTGGAAAATGGCCGCCGCCTTTCAAACTGATATGGCCAACCTGAAATGGAACCTCCGGGTGGACGGCTGCCCATGCGATCCCCAGTTGCTGGATTGCCTGAATCGTCGTCGCTCGGCCATATTGATTTCTTCCATTGGTCCCGCGCAGGTAATGTGTATAGCCGGTTCCCGAAGCCGGCAACAATGTATCAACCGCAGTTGATACGACGGTAACATTCGTGGATGCAACCGTTGCCAGTGCGGATTCAAGCGACGTCGCAGTTTCAGAAGTCAGCGCTCCACTGGGTTCAAGACCATGGTCTTGTTGGAACTCCATCACGGCGCGTTCGGTTTTTGGACCGAACTTTCCATCGCTTCCAGCTTTTTTCTCTAACAGCCCCAGTCGGACCAGTTTCGCCTGGAGTTCGGCAACCGCAGGTCCCGAGTCGCCTCGGGTGAGCAACGCTTCTTTATCGTGGAGCGGGCTGGTAATTCCTTCCAGTGGCGCCGCCGGCACAAACTCGGGTGTGTTCTTGAGCAATTTTGCAACTTTGGAAGCCGCTTCCGCTTTGGTGATCTTACCGTCACCATCCAGGTCCAGCCCTTTATTCATTCGGTAGCTGAGTCTGTTTCGAATAAACAGCACAAAAGAGTTTGGTTTACCCACCGCTTTTGGAAACAGCACCGCCATGTAGGCATCCTCAACTGTCACCATTCGGCCTTTGAACGGAGCAAAATATTTCGCGACAAAGTCAAGCTGGGCTTCGGCGGTCATTTTGGCCAGGGCTTCAGTCGAGGTACCCAACCGCTGTGCTGTCTTTGGCATAAACTGAATGAGCCCTGTGGCTCCGCTTCCAGCCTGATTTTTTTGGTCTGGCCGAAATGATCCGCCGGTTTCAAAGCTCATGATGGCCATGAGAAAATTTGGATCAGTCTGAAGTTGAGCGGCAATTTGAATGACTTTCTTTTTAAACGCTTCACTGACCTTTTCACTCCCAGGAACATTGACTAAAGACATGGGGATACTCCTTGTGAATTGTGAATTGGTTTCACTGTTCAGGCTTGATAGGTTTTTTGGGCTTCACAACAAATGAAGGTGTTGGAAAAAAATAACCTCTATGGAGGAAAGCGGAAATCAAGGGCAAAAAGGTCAATGATAGTACATTTTTTTCAAGAAAAGATTTTTCAGCCATCTGAAGTCTTAAAGCGAGGGTCTTCCATCTTTTCAAAGGCGGAAGACTCTCACCCTTTCCCAAACAGACCCCCAAAGCGCACGTTGTCAGATATTGGATAAATCCAACATTCCTCTTCCGCCCCGTTTCACACTATCCGGGTCAGAAAATGGGCTGGTCAGCGCTAGGAGTTTTGCCTGCAACCTCGTGGCGTCATATGTCAAGGTTGGTTCCTGCTCTAACAAAAGCGCTGCTGTCCCACAGACAATTGGGCTGGCCATGGAAGTTCCTGACATAAGTTGATAACGATTTCCTGGAATACTGGAAATAAGGCCAGCACCTGGTGCACACAAATCTGGCTTTTGTAGTTCATCATTTCCCGTTGCTTTTCCCCAGTCGCTACGAGCCATGACATTTTGATTCTTTTTCATTCCACCAACTCCCATTACCAGATCATAGCTTCCTGGCACATCACACAGGTTGCGACCAAATCGCCCAGTATTCCCAATCGCCGCTATGGTCAATGTACCAGTGATTGCACGGCAGCTGGCTATTGCCTGATAAAAATAGAGCGTTTGACGTTCCATTCCAAACGAAATATTGATCACGTCAACGCCCGGAGTTTCTGGAAAAGCTGGATCAAATAGTTCTGTGGTTAACCAGCTCAATCCACTCAAGATCTGAACGAGTGAGCCAGAATACCTCCTGCTGGAGGTTGGTTCGGTGAGAACTGCCGCTACCGCCAGTTCAGCATCTGGAGCAACCCCAACTGTTTTGCCAGCAATTAATCCCGCAACGTGGGTTCCATGATTGCTCGCATCGTGTGGGTTTGTGATCACTTTTTCACCATTGAGATTAAACCTCTGAAAATAAATCTTTTTGTCTTGAAATTCAGTGTGACCCACATCAATTCCTGTGTCGAGCATCCCAACCAGTACATTCCGGCCTCGCAGGTTTTTTTGCCGGGCAGCGGAGATATTGATTTGGTCGAGATGCCAGCCCTGGTTTTCGACAAGATCATCAGGGTCAACTTCACCTCGTTCAATCGGTGAAATTAATGGAACCAGAATATTATCGAAAATCGAAGCCCTTAAAATTCGATCAAGCAAAAATCGATCTACCACCGAATCATCAAAAACGATAGCCCCAATCCCTTCAAGCACCCTGTAGTACTTTGAAAGCGGTGTGTCTCTGGCAATGGTGTTGAACCGAAATAAACTTAAGGCCGACTGGCGAAGCACCATTTCAGCAAATTGCTCAAGGACTTGTTTGATAAGCTCATACAATCTCTTTAAGGGAATTGAACTGCTTCCTATAAACAAGTTGGGGGGGAGAGCATTGATTGTGGTTGTATAGAAATTCGTCCAAAACGATTGGTGTGGGAAAACAACGATCTGATTCATGCTGCGGCTCCTTTGGGGAAATGACGGGGCATACCAAACCTGTCAGAGGGTAAACGAGCTAAATGAAAACTATCCTGTCAGGGTGATTGGAAAAAGAGTAACTCTTTTCAATGAAATCAAGTCTTCACTTGGTAAAGCGAAAAACTCTGATCAAATCAGTTCAAAAAAGTCTTCTTTTTTTCAGCTCTTCAATTAATATCCAGACTCAGGCTCGAATGAAAGTCATTCCAAAATTTCATTCTCAACTCAAGTTTTCAACCACCAGGCCAGCTCTATTCAGGCTTTTCACCCCACACTTTGTCTTACCTTTTCTGATGCCGTAGAGGTAGATTCGTATGGCCCCACAATTTCCGACCGACTTAACCCAGCTTTTGATTGATTGGAGCAATGGGAGTGAAGAGGCCAAACAAAAACTCATTCCTATCGTGTATGATGAACTGCGCGGCCTGGCCAGTCATTACATGCAAAAAAACCGCCGAGGGAATACGCTCCAAACCACAGCCCTGGTGCATGAAGCCTATCTGAAACTCATTGACTATCAGCAAGTTCAGTGGCAAAACCGAACTCATTTTTTTGCGCTGGCATCTCGCATCATGCGCCATATCCTGGTGGATCATTTCCGCGCCAGTGATGCCGCCAAACGTGGGGGCAAGGATATGAAAGTTTCGCTTGACGAGGCACTGATGGTCTCAGCCGAATCTGGGGCTGAGATTCTGGCCTTGCACGGGGCCCTTGAACGGCTGGAAATACTGTCACCACAACAAAGCCAGATTGTCGAGTTCCGCTTCTTTGGTGGGTTGACGATTGAGGAAACCGCCGAAATGATGGGCCTTTCACCGAGCACCATCAAACGGGAATGGAGCATGGCACGTGCCTGGTTGCTGAGGGAATTATCACGGAGTTGATCGGGGTACGGCGCCCGGTAATAAAAGAATTTGTTTCCGGTACAGGATATATATGAATCGTGAGCATTACCAAAAACTGAACCAGATCTTTCAAGCTGCCCTTGAGTATCCCCCGAATCAGCGTGCCGTCTATGTGAATGAAACGTGTTGTGATAGTTCGCTTCGGGTTGAAGTCGAAGAACTGCTGGCCATGCACGAGCAGGCGGATGCGTTTATTGATAAACCAGTTTTTGAAGCTGGGCTCAAAGTCGTTGCCGATGAAACCGCCGCTACTCAACCTGCTGAGCAACTGGTGGGAAAGCAGTTTGGCGCCTACCGTCTGGTTCGTGAAATCGGCGAGGGGGGGATGGGCTCGGTGTATAAAGCTGTCCGGGCTGACGACCAATTTCGCAAAGAGGTTGCCCTCAAAATTTTAAAGCGGGGGATTGATACAAGCACGGTTATTCAACGATTTCGTAATGAACGGCAAATATTGGCCAGCTTGCAACACCCCAATATTGCCCAACTCCTTGACGGCGGCATGTCAGATGATGGGCGACCCTATTTTGTACTGGAATATGTTGAAGGAAAACCAATTGATATTTATTGCGATGACCACAAACTTTCTATCTCGGAACGACTGAAGTTGTTCTGTAAAGTCATGTCAGCCGTTCAATTTGCCCATCAAAACCTGGTCGTCCACCGTGACCTCAAGCCGGGAAATATCCTGATAACGGATGATGGTGAGCCTAAACTGGTGGATTTCGGCATCGCCAAAGTTGTCAAAGCCGATGTGCCAGCCGGGAGAGTTCATCTCACCGAAGCCGATCTTACCCGAACTGGATTCACCCCGATGACGCCGACTTGTGCGAGCCCAGAACAGGTCAAGGGTGAAGCTATCACCACCGCCACCGATGTCTATTTACTTGGAGTTGTTTTGTATGAATTACTGACTGGCCACCGCCCTCTTTATTTCAAATCTGGTCGTCTGGATGAAGTGGTTCAGGTTATTTGTCATCAAGAGCCTGTTCGACCAAGTCTGGTAGCGATACAATCTGGTAATGAATCCGCTCACAAGGCGGACTCTCTGCCTGGTCAGACTCCTGAAGCGGTCAGCGCGACCCGTGAAAGTTCACCTGAAAAACTTCGGCGGCGACTGACAGGTGATCTTGACACGATTGTTTTGAAGGCGCTACGCAAGGAAGCACACCGCCGATACAACTCAGTCGAGCAATTTGCGGAAGATATTCACCGCCATTTGAATGGGCTTCCGGTCAGTGCCCGCAATGATACCCTGGGGTATCGGGCCGAAAAATTCGTCCGCCGCAATCGCCTTGGCGTGGCCGCTGCGATACTGATCACCCTATCTCTGATTGGAGGCATGCTCACTACAACCTGGCAGGCCAGGGTTGCTCGGTTGGAACGCCTGCGTGCCGAAGTTGCCCAGGCCAAAGCCGAACGTCGCGAACGGGAAGTCCGAAAACTGGCCAACTCCGCTTTGTTTGATCTCCACGACAAGATCGAAACCTTACCCGGCTCGACACCTGTCCGCGAGTATCTGGTCAAACAAGGACTTGAATACCTGGATGTGCTTGAACAAGAAGGGACAACTGATCCCACCCGGCTCCGTGAATTAGCTCTTGGGTATCAGAAATTAGGCGATGTGCAAGGCCGACCGGACGGAGCCAATCTAGGCAACACACCCGGTGCCCTTGAAAGCTATCGTAAGTCAGTGGCGATGTTTGAAAAAGTAGCCTCAACAAATCCAGAGAACCCCATAGCTCAGGTTGAGTTGAGTATGGGGTATGAGCGCCTTGGATCAATTCTCCGGCGGAGCGGCAAGCTTGATGAAGCCCTTGATCAGTACTCTAAAACCCAGGCCATCAGAAATACCTTGGGAACAAAATATCCAGCCAACCTTGAGTATAAAAAACTTCTGGGCGATGGGTATAGCCGAATTGCTGATCTTCTCATCCAGGAAATGGGTGATTACCAGGGGGCGTTGGAAGCATTCCAAAAAATGTTGCCCTTGCGTGAAGCCGTTATCCAGGCGACTCCAAATGATGGAGCCGCTCACCGAAGTCTCGCGGCCAGTTATCAAAGATATGGGACCGCCCTATGGTATTTTGGTGATTTTTTACAAGAACAAGCTGAAGATACCCAAACCGCCCAAAAAATATTTCAGAAAGCACGTGATGCACAACTCAAGGCTTTATCAATTATTGAATTTGCTCAACCCATGCTCCCTCCCCACACCATTCGTGTCACGCTGATGAGTTTTTATTGCACGGCTGGGATTGCTTTGATGAAAGTTGCTGATGACTCGACCGCGTTACTGTATTTCACTAAGGCATTAACGATCTGCCAGGAGGTTTCTCCAATTGATCCACAAAATGCTGAAGGAAAGTTCCAACTCGCCTATATTTACTTTCTTCTTTGTGAAGCATTACATCATAAAAACGAGCTTGATTCAGCGTTCAAGTATGCCTCTCGGGCCCAATCACTTTTTGAATTTCTGCAACACCAGGATCCTGCAAATATGGTTGTTGGAAAGGAATTAGGACGGGTCTATATCTATCTTGGAAAACACCTGGCTCAACTTGGTCAGGTTCGACAATCTATTGAATACTATCAAAAAGCAAGTAGCCTCCTCAAACAGATTAATCGTACAAATCCTTCAAATCAGGCAAGTCAGATTCAATTTGTAACAGCATTGAACCATTTGACAAACATATTAGAAACAAGCGGGCAGGCGGAAAAAGCGTACCAGGAGACAGCCAAAATCATCACGAATAACCAGGAACGACTTGAACAAAATACCTCTTCTGCGGCTGAATTGAACGCCCTAAGTTTGATTCTGGTCACTTGTACTCCCGCTTCTATTCGTAGACCCACGCAAGCTCTTTCTCTGGCGAAACAGGCAGTTGAAAAAACCCGAGAACGCAATATCACCAATCTTCACACCCTGGCCCTGGTTTATTATTTACAAGGTGAACGGGAACGAAGTCAGTACTACCTGGATAAAATTCTTTCCTTCTTGCCACTCTCAGAGAGCGACAAAAAAACTTCAAAACTTATGAATGCCACTGCCTGTTTTGCTCATTTTCAGGATGGATCCTTCAATTCTTTGGTTGGCAAAAAACAAAAAGTTCATCAGCCTGAAAAACCGTAACCTATTGTAATATCATTTTGGAATGGTCCTATCGTACAGCAATTCTTTGTTTGGAAATGAAGAGAGTGTCAAGAGTCCCGCCTTTAGGCGGCACCGTGTCCTTTGAGATCAAATTTGGGATACAAAACCCGCCTAAAGGCGGAACTCTTGACTTTCCTGCTTATTTGAAGTTGTTACGTATTCCAAATCGCCATCTTTGCAGGCTTGAAATCGAGAAACACTTCAAACAAAGAATTGCTATAGCCTTTCAGAAAAAGATTCTCCCCTGGGAGCGCCGGCATCTTGCCGGCATCTGATTGAAAATCAACCGCTTTGTGCCGGCAGGATGCCGGCGCTCCCAGGAAATATTTATCTGAAAAACTATACCTATTGTATTAGCAAAAGGCTAAGATGTTGATAAACCTGTATTTCCCTCAGCCCTTAGCCCGATACCCTCAGCCCAAAATGGTATAACTGACCCAACCAAAGAATTGCTAAACCCTTGATAGTTTTATTTGGGTCTGGGGAACTTTTTAACCCCTCCAAATCTCTTTGGGATACACAGCATTGGAAAGCTCACTCCACCACCACCATCATCAATAAGCTCATCTTCAGGTGTGGAATCGTCATCAGAATCAGGAAGTGCCACATCGCCCACAACCGTTTCGTCCTCTGTATCAAGGCAAATCAACTTGGAATAAGACTCAGTATCATTTGGCGGTTCCTTTCCTTCATTCGTGATACTTACATTTTCAGGGCAAGAATTATCAATTGTAATATCGTAATTCCTCTCGGCTGAAAAAATCATAGCTTCCCCTGAACCAAACCTCAGAACCGCATGATCGTGTTCGTCGAGCTGGATGGTGACTTTGATATGCTCTGCCGCAGCTCCTTTGCGAACAGTCGTGTCTCCTTTACGGAACTCCAATTTGGTCTTCTTTGCCCGGTTGCTAAACAGTTTTCCGGTCGAAAACTCTCCATCGTTCAGATAAAATTTAGTTTTCAACAGCGAATAATCTATCTTGATCGTGTCCGGGTCCTTTTGGAGTAGTTCCACAAAATCAACCACCCAGGTAAAATCATCCTGGTTCGTCTCATCAGGATCAGGCAGGGCATTATTATCACCAGGTCTAAGGTGTTCTCCAGTGGTTTTGATATGTCGTTTCGCACTGGTATGGTACGCATAAAGGGCAACCGTTTCACCCACCATTCGGCTGCAATCCAAACCGTTGACAATGAATTTGGTATGATGACAGGGTTCGTCAAGGACTCCAAACATGGCAATTTTGTCATCTGGATCTAAAAAAAGAGCACAGAGTCCTGAAACTGTAAGTGTAATTGTGCCGGTTGACAGATGAGTTGCTGGCATAGCTAGGGATCTCCTTGTTGTGAAATGTAAGAGGGTGGAGAGGGTCTGCGGCATCAAAGCAGACTCTAGATGAGAAGCTGAAGACAAAGGGTCCAGTCTCTAAAATCAAACTGTTGACCAACGACAGGCTGTTACTACTGAAATCGGATTTGTGAGATAAATCAGGTCACAAATGGTGATGAAATCTCGAAAAAAATTACAGGAAGCTAGAAAAAATAGCAGGCTACAAGCAAGTTAATGATTCTCACCTGTGGAATGTACTATTTCTGATCTTGCGATTGAAACACGATTTTCCCATTCCTCAGCGTGTACTTGACCTGTGAAAGGGCAGTAACGTTGGTGGCTGGATCCGCTTTGAGGACCACCAGATCAGCCAGCGTTCCAACGGAAATTTTCCCGGTTTGATTGGGCTTTCCAAACCGTCCAGCCGGTGCCGTGGTTAACGCAGCCAGAATATCTGGGAAGCGCATCCCGGCACGCTCCATTTGCTCGAATTCTTCAGTTGTGTCATAGACCGGGATATATCCAACGTCAGTCCCGAACAGAATTTGACCGCCAGCCTGGAAATAGGCTCGAAGCTGATTGACGCCTTTGGTTTGAAATCCTTTTTGGTCTTCCGGCGGCGCGCCTTCGCGTTCAAGTTCAACATGCCAGAGCGTCAGGGTCGGAACCAATGCCATTTTCGCCTGTTTCATTCTGGCAACGATGCCAGCATCCCACGGGCTGGTTTGCGGCGTGGTGTGGACCAGGACATCCACTCCACTTTCAATCGCGGCTTCGAGTCCATACTGGTTTGACGGATGGACAAACACTGGCTTTTGCTGACGATGGGCTTCGGCGGTGACGGCTTTGATGATGTCAACCGGGATCTTTAAATTTGGATTCCAGAAGGTTTGGGCATACAGCTTGATCCCATCCGTTCCAGCCTTGAGTTTCTGTTTGGCCAGTTGGACGGCTTGCTCTGTGGTTTCGGCTGCTGGCATTGGTCGCGCAATTCCGCCTGATGCTTTGACGGCTTCAACCGGAGGCACTCCGTTTTTGGGGAAAATAATTTCTCCGGTGGTGAAAATCCGTGGGCCGTCAACTTCGCCAGATTCAATCCGGTGTCGAAGTGCACTCGTGATTTCCCAATAGGAACCGGTGTCAAAAACACTGGTAAACCCATATCTGGTCAGCATTTCCTGAAGCTGCGCCGTGAGTTGGGGTGCTGGCAGCGTCTGAGACTCTTCCCATTTCAGTTCGGTGAAATGGACATGGCAATTCCAGAATCCAGCCGTAATTGTCATCCCGGTGCAATCCAGCCGGTTGATTTTGGGTGGGAGCTTCACTTTGCCGAGTTCGCCGACCGCACTGATTTTGCCGTTCTGGATGACAATCACGCCTTTTTCAATCGGTTTTTCAGCCGGTGAAGGATAAATTTTCGCGCCGACCAGCGCCAGGTCAGATGATTTCGACTTGACTGGCTTTTGGCTGGCAAAGATTTGAGTAGATTGGAGATATCCATTACTGAACAAAAGAAACAGAATGCACAATACGCCTGGAATTTTCATAGAGGGCACCTTTATCTGATTTGGATTGGATTATGTGTGAAGGTGCCCGTACGCCGATCAACCTGAAGAAGTTGAGTCAACCCTTTTCTTTTCAAGGCGGCTGTGTGAGCAGATAAATTCAGTTCTGGCTCACTTCACAATTAAAACCCCACGGGTAATGCCTTCGCCAACATTTCCAGCCGCGTCACGGGCAGAAACTTTGATTCGGGCAGATTTGGAGCGCGGCAAACTGGATGGAATCGTCCAGGTGTAGGCTTGTATTTCGCCAGATAAGCCTGTTGCTACGGCAGTCGAAAACGACGTTCCATCCGAAGCATATTCAATGTCGTGGGTTACCACGCTGATGTTGTCTACGGATTTCCAGCGAATTTCAATGGTTGGGTCTTTGAGTCTGGAAATCTTGGCCTTTGACGTGATGACTTCAGAAACCACGGGCAGGATCAAATCAGTTGACGAAACCAGAATAATTGATCGAATGGTGTCCTTGAGTTTGAGATAGGTTGGCATGACCCGGTTGAGCACACTGAACGTCAGGAATACGGCTACCAGATTGCGCCGGTAGTCAATCCATGGGCTGCATCCAAAGGCGCCCTGCGAACTGTGTTCGACCACCGCACCCGTTGCTGGATCAACCACTTCCAGCCAGTGACCAACACCATAGCGAGTTTGGGGAAGGTTGGGATCCAGGTTTGAATAATTCGCATACGGCGTTCCAACCAGCGGCACGCCAAAGGTTTGGTCCTTGAGCATTTCGGCAACGGCAGCTTCAGAGAGAATCCGTTTCCCGTCAAACACTCCACGGTTCAAAATCATGTGCAGGAAGCGACTGTAATCATCAATTGAGGAGCGGGCGCCGCCGGCAATCAGCGGGTTATCGGTTCGGCCCAATCCTTCGTAATCGGTGCGAGTCATTCCAAGCGGGCCAGCAATTTTTTCCTGAAAGACCTCATCCCAGGTTTTTCCAGTCACAATTTCGGCAATCCTTCCAGCCGTGTGCATTGAGCAGCTTCCATAATAAAATTGTGAACCAGCGGGGGCGAGCATCGGCACCAAGGCAATTTCATCAACGCAGTCCGCCAGGGTTCCGCTCCGGTCGCGAGTACAATCGGAATCTCCTGGAAGTCCCGAGGTATGCGAAAACATTTGTCGAATCGTGATATTGGCTTTGTCACCCGTGAAATTCGGAAGATATTTGGCGGCTGGGTCATCAAGTGAAATTTTGCCTTCATCCACCAGCGCCATAATGACGGCCCCTGACAGCCATTTAGTAGCGGAAGCAATTGGCACAACCTGATTTTCAGAAAAATTTCCAAACGCTTTCCGGTAAATCACTTTCCCATCCTGGATCAGAATGAGCGCACAGCCAGTGCCTCCGATTTCAGGAAGCGAGCTTTGCAACAGGTTATCAACCCGAGTGAAATCATACGTTTGGGATTGTTTGGCTTCAGTTGAGTGAACCAAAGCGGTTGAAGTCGAAAAACACACTGCCAGCACCAGACAGACCAGTTGATTCAGGGCTTTAGACATAAAACTCACCGGATATTCTCATGAAAATTGAATTGGAGGTGGGGAAACAGCCGGTAAGAGGCTCAACTGTGGCAAAAAGTCTGGTCTTTCTGATGTGGAGTGCGGTGGCTTGAAGCTGTTTTCGGGTTAGTTCCCGCGATAGGTAGACAGCGGGTTTATTGACAATCCAAAGGCCCAGGGGGTTTCCCCAATGATGGCCGCCGCAAAAAATTTAGGTACATAGCGGGAATTTTCATTCTGAAAGTAATGATCGAGTTGTGACGAATTGGCCAGCAGTGACCAGAAACTGCGCTCTGATCGCCGATCCTTCAAGGTTTTTTCAAGGTCGCGAAACACTGAGTTTGGACTGCGATTGTATCCGGCAATGGCGAGCGCCACACTGGTGGAATCCGTGCCAAATTCATTCATCCGGTCGCGCATATACCGTGCCGAAGCCCGTGCCGCGATTGGCCAGTTACATCGCTGACCCGGATCAAGTCCATATCCCCGCGCGGTATCCGGCATAAACTGAAACATTCCCTGGGCGCCAACCGGACTGGTCAGGCATTCGTGGTATTCACTTTCAATCATGGCCAGGTACAACCCAACCACGGGAGGCACGTTTTCGGCCAGAAACGCACTGCAAATCCCTGGGGCATATCGGGTAGCCGCCCGTTCAAAAAGCCGGTTGAGATCCTCGCCCCACAGCCGATCAGACCGACTGTTCATCCGCCGAGTATAGCCATCAACATAGTGTTTAATGCAACGAACGACATCGCGGTCAAACACGGCTTCCCGGTTGCCGATCATTCGGGTCACGCGTCGGGCCTGTTGCTCAATAAACTCCTCCTGCTGGGCAGGTGAAAGTTCCTGATATTTCTTGAATTGCCCGGCTGGCAACACCTCCTGCGTCTCAAAAACTGGAGCCGCAACTGGAGCCGGAATTGATTCTGGTAATTTAATTTCCTCAGCTTGATTTAAATTCTGATTGCGTTTGTTGTTTTGAGCAATCACGTCCAGACGGGTTGAAGTTGCTGGAATTCTTCTGAATTTTGCCGCCAGTCCGGCAGTTACCAGAAAAACGCATACGAAAAATGGAATCAGGAACTTCATTTGCAATAGCTCCGAAAGGAAGATGATTTCTCTTCTCAGAGCAAATCAAGCGCCACAACAGCAATGAAGAATTGAGAATGAAGAAAATTATGAAAAGACTTCAATTAACCTCCCTGATGTATCTGATTGGAATGATTTGGCTTGTTTTTGTTGGGGGAGCCAGTATCTGGTTGCTGACCCGTCCACACAGCCAGATGACTTCACTTACAGGAGCACAACTCTCCCAAAATCCACCAGTTTCTCCAGTCAATGATGGAATAGAACCACCACTGGCTGAAAAGAATCCGGCTGACAACCGATTTCCTCAGTTGGTTCAAGAAGTTACCCGCCGATTGAGCACCGACTCGCAGCCTTATATTTTTTCAGATGAACAACTCGAAGTGCTCCGTGAGCAAAGTTTTCAATTATCACAGGCACTGAACCCTTACCTGAAGGAACTCAATCAGTCACAGGTGTCGCAAGTGGTTCTTGCCGCCCGTCGCGAGGGGCTCGAACCTGGACTGGTCGTTTATATTGCCCTGGCCGAATGGATTGAAAATCCCAGTCAGGATTTCGTTCCAATTGGAAACAAGGTGATTGCAACGATTGGTCCACTGGCGAACCGGTATGGCGTGGAACTGGTTGATAAAAGCCTGCTGCTCATCGCGGCCTATCAGATTGCGCAAACCGGGAGTTCGCCGCACACGATGTTTCGTGAACGACTGACCGGTTCGCTGGCTAACGAAACCGGGAGAACCATTTGGGCGCTCCACCGTGCCGGGAAAATCTCAAACGGGACGCTGGCGTTTGCCTTTCGGGCACTGGCGATTGGATGTGTCGTCCAGAATCCGGCCTTTTGGGGTATCTCTGAAATTCCATTGGTGATTGCCTGATTGATGTCCGATCTGGGAAAGAACGTCCCCGGATCCCAACTTGGAATGAGTTGATTGCTGGCCAGACCACCCACCAAAACGAGTCTCCCAACGCACGTTACTCATTTCCCGACCGGGCGAGGGCTGGGATATTTCCGTGGGTGGCGCTGACGCTGACCCACGGCTGTTTGGATGTATCCCGTGCCAGGATGCGCGGTCAGGTTGAATGTTCAAAAGCATCCCAAATTTGAGCAAACCATGGGTCGCTTTTTCGCTCCTTCACTTTTTCGCAATTTTCTCAAGTACTCGCACGAGTTGAACGATTCCTTCTGTCAGTTCTTTGGGTTGAATTGAGGTATATCCGAGCATCAACCCGCCCGGTTTGATTTCATTCAAAGCATAAATCGTAAGCGGCGAAGTGGTAATGCGTTGTAATCCGGCTTCGTGTGAAGCCAGCTGGTCATCCATATTTTCCGGCAGGCGTCCCACGACGTGCATGCCCGATTCGTTGTGCTGAATGCTTAACAGCCCGTTGGCTCGGGCTTTGACGGCTTCGAGCAACACGCCCTGACGTTCAGCATAGAGTGAACGCATTGACCGAATGTGGCGTGCAAAATGGCCTTCCATTATGAAATCGGTTAACACCGCCTGTTCAAGTTGTGGTGAATGCCGATCAGAAAGAGCGCGGGCCGCGACAAATGAATCCACCAGATCGGGCGGTACAACCAGGTAGCCAAGCCTGAGTGACGGCAACAGGACTTTGCTGAACGTCCCGATGTAAATCACCCGGCCATCACTATCAAGGCCCTGCAAAGCAGCAAGCGGACGCCCGGCATATCTGAATTCACTGTCGTAATCGTCTTCAACCACCCAGGCGCCAGTTCGGCTGGCCCATTCAAGCAGTGCCAGTCGCCGGCCAAGCGACATCGTGACTCCAAGTGGAAACTGGTGTGACGGAGTGACATACACAATCCGGGCATCGGGACAGCGGGAAACGCCAACCGAAACATTGATGCCTTCGTCATCAACCGGAACCGGAATCAGTTTGGCGCCGGCGCCCAAAAATGCGCCACGGGCGCCAAGGTAGCAAGGGTCTTCAATCCAGGCTGAATCTCCTGGGTCAAGCAGCAAGCGAACCGTTAAATCCAGCGCCTGCTGTGAGCCACCAACCACAATCACCTGTTCCGGCGAACACCGAACCGCTCGCGCCGAGCCCAGATACCCGGCAATGGCTTCCCGAAGCGGGCGGTATCCGGCGGGTTCTCCATACCCGAGCATTTGAAATGGAGGCCGCCGCCACCGCCGACCCATCAACCGGGCCCAAATTTCAAATGGAAACAGGTCAACTGCAGGCAATCCCATTTGGAACGCACGTGGCGCCCCCATATCACTCCCGTGATTTCGCGAAGCTGAAACTGGCGTCCCAGCCAGGATTTTGCCACGTTCCGACAGCGAACGGCCTTTTTTGATCACTGGCGGGGTGTTGTTTTTGGTCTTGGGTTTTACCTGGAGGAGATCTTCCGGCAGAACGGAGGCAACATACGTTCCTGCCCCAATTCGGCCTTCCAGATAGCCTTCAGCCAGAAGCTGCTCAAAGGCCGTCATAACGGTATTGCGTGAAATATTGAGTTCATTCGACAGTATCCGGGTTGATGGAAGGCGGGATTTTCCCGGCAGCCGTCCGGCCAGGATGGCTTCACGTAACCCATCATAGAGTTGCCGGTAGAGCGGCACGTCCAATGCCGGGTCCAGCATGATTGTGGTCGCAAAAGGAGGTGTTGTCGCGTGTTTGGCCATAAAGATGAAGAATTGAGAATGAAGAATTGAGAATGAAGAATTGAGAATGAAGAATTGAGAAAGTGGTTAGTGGTTAGTGGTTAGAGCTTTGTTCTTTGTTCTTTGACGGTATTGGCTCCTAAGTAAGTACCTTGCCATAAGTTTCCTGAGATATTGGATTGGGTAAGTGTTTGATTCTTTTCGTGTCGTTCGTGTGTTTCGTGGTTAAAATGTCTGGAAATTTTCGGTAAGGTACTTACCAGGTACCAAATACCAAATACCAAGTATCAGGTACTAACCACTAACCACTTTCTTCATTCTCAATTCTTCATTCAAAAAGTGGCTCTGTCACTGTGGCCAGAATTGGCACTTGTGTCAAGGCCATTTTGAGGCATACTTGGCCTGCGTTCTGGAACAAGCACGAAAAGATTTATGGTTTTGGTTGAGGAGAAAATATGGCGAAAGAGTATGCAAACATTCCTTTTAATCAGGTTCGTCGTCGGGATCGGGCTGTTGAAGATGAAGCGTGGATTGAACAACTTCTTGAAAGAATTCCTTTTGGCTCGCTGTCAACAATTTTTCATGGGCAGCCTTTTATCAATACAAACATTTTTGTGTATGACCCGGAACTGCATTGTATCTTCACACATACGGCTCGCGAAGGCCGCACACGGTTTAATGTCGAAGGTGATGAACGCGTCTGCTTTAGCGTGTCAGAGATGGGCAGACTGTTGCCTGCCACGACCGCTTTGGAGATGAGCGTTGAATATGCCGGTGTCGTGATTTTTGGGCGCGCACGCGTGGTGACAGATCAGGTCGAGGCAACCCATGGCCTGCAACTCTTACTTGATAAATACTTTCCGCACTTGAAACCGGGTACCGATTACCGGGCGATTACCGAGGATGAACTGGCTCGAACCGCCGTCTACCGAATTGATATTGATCAATGGAGCGGTAAGAAAAAGGAAGTTGATCCGGATTTTCCAGGGGCTTTTTTGTACGGCACGCGATGAGAGTGAATCACGGTGCAATACTGTCCGCCGGAATCTTAAAATAGTTCCGGCGTTCAATGTCGCGGATTTCAACCGTGATTTGAACCCGATTGTGTTCCACCAAATCGGAAAAAGCGCTTTTGATGGCGGTCAGACAGTGTTTCCCAATGTCTTGTTTGAGTTCAAGGGAGCGGCCTTCAAGCAATCGGAGATCAAGGTGCATAAACGCCTGGTCCTGTGTTCCGTCGGCGACAAAGAACTCTTCGACCCGAATGGCTTTGCTTTTGCAGTTGCCGATTTTCACCCCACCAACATTGGCCAGGATTGAGTGAAATTCGGCCAGCAACGGCTGGAAGCTGGTTGGGGCA
Organism: Acidobacteriota bacterium; assembly: GCA_016208495.1. Classification (NCBI taxonomy): domain Bacteria; kingdom Pseudomonadati; phylum Acidobacteriota; species Acidobacteriota bacterium. Next base: position 146,898 of record JACQXX010000116.1, read on the forward strand.
GGTAAATTGGCGGTGTAGTACAGCGTCAAATGTGGCATGGAGAATCCTTTGGGAATAACAAGGTGACAAGGTGACAAGGTGACAAGGTGACTGGGTGACCGAATGACAAGGTGACAAGGTGACTGGGTGACCGAATGACAAGGTGACAAGGTGACAAGGTGACCGAATGACAAAGTGACAAATTTGTTTATTTTAAACCCTTGTCACTTTGTCAAAAAGTCACCTTGTCACCTTGTCACCTTGTCACTTTGTCACCT
>JACQXX010000117.1 GCA_016208495.1 Acidobacteriota bacterium
AGTTGAGCAGGCGATTGCCCGCTTCCAAAATACCCAGGAGGAAATTTTGGCGTTGTGTGGGTTGCGGGAAGCAGCTTAATCACCTTTTGGTTTTTCTTATATTACTGAGAAATGACGCGCGTGCCCTGGAAATATTTATCTGAAAAGCTATAGTTAAAATCATTCAATCCAGTGGTCTCGGCTATTTAACATCCCCCTGATATCATTTCATAAGGCAATTTCCCAAAAAATCATAACTGCATCCAGGTACTTTCCCATGAAACAATTCCACCTCTCCCTTGGGATCTCAAATCTGTTCATCAACCGGCCAGTGATGACAACGCTGGTTATGCTTGGGATTCTCTTGTTTGGGGTGCTGGGGTACAACGCGTTGCCGGTCAGTGACTTGCCCAACGTTGACTACCCTTCGATTTCAGTTTCAGCCAACCTGCCCGGCGCCAGCCCTGAAACCATGGCCTCTGCCGTTGCCTCACCCCTGGAGCGACAGTTTTCCGGGATTGCCGGAATTGATTCAATCAACTCACAAAGCTCCCAGGGGTCAACCCAGATTACGATGCAGTTTGCCTTGAATCGCGACATTGACGCAGCCGCGCAGGATGTCCAAACCGCAATTTCCGCGGCACTTGCCCAGCTCCCGCCAGGGATGCCCTCTCCGCCCAGCATGCGCAAGGTGAACCCGGCTGATGCCCCCATTCTGTTTATGGTGCTGAGTTCGCCGGTTTTACCGCTGACCACCGTCAATGAATATGCCGAAACCGTGATTGCACAGCAGATTTCAATGGTGAAAGGGGTCGCCCAGGTACAGGTCTTTGCACCCCAGAAATTTGCGATTCGGGTTCAAATTGATCCGCACGAACTCCAATCGCGGGGCATCGGGATTGACGAAGTCACCTCAGCCATACGCCGGGGCAATGTCAATCTCCCAGTGGGTTCAATTTACGGAACTGATCAATCACTCACGCTCCAGGCCAACGGGCAACTCAATAATTCGGCTGAATACCAGCAGTTGATCGTGACGTACCGCAATGGCGCCCCTGTCCGGTTAAAAGACGTGGCCACGGTCATTGAGAGCGTGGAAAATGACAAAAATGCCGGATGGTTCAACGGCACCCGGAGTTTTACGATGGCCGTTCAACGCCAACCGGGGACAAATACAATTGAAGTCGTTGATAATATTAAGCTTCTCCTGCCTCGTCTCCACGAACAGCTCCCCGCCTCGGTGAGACTTGATATCCTCAATGACCGGTCAGCTCAAATCCGCGAGTCAGTTCACGATGTCCAGTTCACACTGATGCTGACGGTTGGGCTGGTGGTAATGGTCATCTTTCTCTTCTTGAGGAATGTGCGGGCAACCATCATACCCAGTCTTTCCCTTCCGGTTTCCATTTTAGCCACCTTTGCCGTGATGTATGTACTGGGGTTTAGCCTCAACAACCTGTCGCTGATGGCACTCACTCTGTCGGTCGGGTTTGTGGTGGATGACGCCATTGTGGTTCTTGAAAACATTGTTCGTCGGATGGATCTGGGCGAACCTCCGCGTTCCGCTGCCCTCAACGGAGCGCGTGAAGTCGGGTTTACCGTGGTTTCGATGACCATTTCCCTGGTTGCCGTCTTTATTCCGATTTTATTTATGGGCGGGATTTTGGGGCGGTTATTTAAAGAATTTGCCATCACCATCAGCCTGGCAATTCTGTTCTCGGGGTTTGTTTCCCTTTCGCTGACGCCGATGTTGTGCAGCCGGTATTTGCGCCCCACGGCGGAACACAACCAATCCTGGTTGTATCGGCTGACGGAAAAAATATTTAACGGCATTCTGAAAGTCTATTCCCAGAGTCTGCGCGAGGTGATGCGGTTTGGGAAAACCACACTCACGATTGCGTTTATCCTGATTGGTATAACCGGATGGATTTTTACCCAGGTCCCAAAAGGGTTTATTCCCAACGACGACTATGGCTTTATCTTTGGAAGCACAGAGGGGATTCAGGGAATTTCCTTTGCGGAAATGAAAAAGATCCAGGAACAGGTGGTTGCCATTGTCCGCCAGGATCCCAATGTGCTGGCGGTGTCTTCAAACGTTGGGGCCGGGGGCAGAAATTCGACCTCAAACAGCGGTTCAATGTTTGTCAAACTCAAACCCTTAAAGGATCGAAAAGTCAGCTCCGAGCAGTTTATCAATCAAATTCGCCCCAAACTGGCCAAAGTTGCCGGGGTTCGGGTGTTTTTATTTAACCCCCCGGCCATTCGGATTGGTGGCATTTCCTCGCGGAGCGTGTATCAGGCGACGCTCCAGGGCACCGATATTGCCCAATTAAATGCCGCAGCCCAGCAGCTTGAACGAAAAATGCGCGGTATCAAGGAGTTGCAGGATGTCACCAGCGATCTGGAGAACCGCAATCCGGAACTTGAGGTTTCGATTGACCGCACACAGGCAGCCGCCTATGGACTGTCAGTTGAACAAATCCAATCGGCATTAAATGACGCCTTTGGAACCCGGCAGATTTCAACCATTTACACCGAAACGAACGAATATCAGGTCATTGCCGAACTCAAACCTGAATTTCAGCGAAATGTCGAGTCAGTCACATTGCTTCCCATTCGATCCAACACTGGGAAATTGGTGCCGCTGGGCGCCGTGGCCTCGGTACAGGAAAGTGTCGGCCCACTGGTCATCAACCACGTTGGCCAGTTGACCTCGGTCACGATTTCATTCGGGCTGCGGCCAGATATTTCACTGAGTCAGGGAACGGCATTGATTCGTGAAGCTTCAACTGGATTGTTACCGGCGGATATCGCCCTTTCCTTTCAAGGTACGGCTCAGGTATTTGAAGAATCAATGAAAAACCTGAACTGGTTGCTGCTCATCGCCGTGCTGGTTATCTATCTGGTTCTCGGCATTTTGTATGAAAGCTTTATCCACCCGTTCACCATTCTTTCCGGATTGCCTTCAGCCGGGATGGGGGCACTGTTGACCTTGTTGCTATTTCAACAGGAACTCAATGTCTATGGGTTTGTGGGTCTCATCATGTTGATTGGAATTGTGAAGAAAAATGCGATTATGATGATTGACTTTGCCCTCGAAACCCAGCGGTCATCGGGGTCTTCACCGGAAGAAGCCATTTATCTGGCCTGTGTCGTTCGCTTTCGTCCAATTATGATGACAACGATGGCGGCCTTGATGGGAACACTGCCCATTGCGCTTGGGTTTGGCGCCAGTGCCCAGGCCCGCCGGAGCCTGGGATTGACCGTGGTCGGAGGGCTGGTGGTATCGCAAATTCTGACGCTGTATTTGACCCCAGTGGTGTATGTCGCCCTTGAACGATTCAAAGCCCGGTTTGGTTATGCCGAATCAAGTTCTGATCACCTGTTCCTTTTAAAAACCAGGTCGTTACCAACGAACTTTAACCAGTAAGGTCAAATCTTTTGATCTCGATCCAAAGGCACAGGCTGGGCTGGGCCTGCGGTGTCTTCGTGTTTCTTTTATTGGAATGCTGTCTACCAGTCTGGCAGGCCATGTGCCTTTTGAATTGGGCAATTCACCTGGCCAGACATTGAAGTCATTCACCTTGGTGGAGAATTGTCAAAAACCGTCAAACATTTGACGATGTCAACATCCGGAGCCCAGTTAACCCTCTGGAGGATGCGCAGCATGTTGTTATATTACCGGAAACATCAGGGCCTGATGGGAGCGTGGCTGGAGCGGCTTTTCGAACCATCCTGGCATAAAATCCAAGCCTGGGAAAACTCTGGTACGGAAAATGCCTATTCATTGGCCAAGGCCGCCGACTCCCAAAACCTTCTTTCCTTGATGCGGCAAGCTTGGCAAGAAACACAGGGAGGGCGGCTCTCTCCTCCACGACCCTGGTAATTCAACCGAAGAAGTAAGAAACCGGGTCGCATTGAAGGGTCAAGGGTTATTTCAGTCTTAATAAAATTGAACAAAATAAAATCAACAGCTTTCATTCTGGAGGAATGGTTGAGTTGAGACCAGTCCTGTGGGGCCAGAGCCGGTGATCGGGGATAAATTGATGGCTGCGGGCGGCGAGAAAACCAGCCGTGCCGAATCCCAGATTTCCAACCAGTCTCTAAGTACAAGTCCCCATAAATAAGGGGTGGGAATTCGGTTCCTCCGAATTGGCTTTCGCCCGGATGGGCGCCGGACAATAGCCGGTGGTTTGCCGCTTTGGGCACACCACCGGAGCGTCGGTCCACAGTGGTTCGCGCCCGGATGGGCGCTGGAAGCTGGTTTGGGTCCCGGTTTTCGTGGAAGTTTCGGCTACTGGCTCACGACGCCTGTTCCAGCGCCCATCCGGGCGAAAACCAATGTTTCTCCCAGCGGGTGGTTGAATTTGATCCCTCTTTTATGGAAATTTGTACTAAAGCTAGAATAAATCAAAGATCGCCAAAATAAGAAGCGCCTGCTGGAAATGGCTGACACAACAGCAGCAGGCGCTTCGGTGGTTGTCGAGGGAAATGATTTGGATTACCAAAGTTCAACGCCAGAGTTCGAGGTTGGTTCCAAAATTAAAAACACTGGTGACAAAGACTGTCCATCTGCCGCAAACAGGTATGTCCAGAGTTGACAAAATCCGTCAACCAGGTGCATTCCCGCCAAAGAGTACTCAATTTAACTCTTTAAAGAAGAATAGTTTAAAAAAAATTAAGACTCCTGGCACACAAGTTGTAACCAGAAAATACATCTCAATCAAATCCGCACAATTGAATACTGAAGACACTGGGACCCGGGTCGTTGCCAACAGGTTTTTTAGCGACAGAGTCCTGCCTATAGGTGTTGTGTATGCGAGTGACTGGAAATCTATTGCCTGATGGTGAGCGACTCAGTGATGGGAGTGGCACAGGGATAAGTTCTAAACCTGTAATCTGGAAATTTACCAGCGTAGTCCTGCTCGTTGGATTAGCGATATCCCTTGGGTTTAATTACGAAATGCTTAGACAGCAAAAAATCCGCCTGGCCGACCAGCGAGCCTGTTTGCTCCTTCGACTCATTTTCCAGGCCCAATACTCCCGCCAGTTGATCAATTTTAATGGAGGATATGCCACTGAATTGTGGGAGGTTTGGCCTCCGTGCCTTAAATCTGATGTAATCTGTACCATTGGTGCAGACAATGAATACCACATCAATCAATACCAGCGTACCCGGGCCCAATTCGAAAAATCTTATCTCATCACCGGGTTTCAGGTTTCCAAAAACACAAATCCTTCAAAATCAACATTTTATGTAACCCTTGAACCAACGATCAAAACCGGGTTCTTTCAAACCGGATCAGATTGTTTTTACCTTGATCAAACCGGAGTCATAAAACATTCAGGGTCGGCTCAAATTCCGGCGGGACCAACCAGCCCGCGGCTGGATGAGTTTGAGTACCTGTATTTCAAACCACGGCTATATCTGAACCCCCGGTTTTTTCCATTTCCGATATGGTTGCACCATTTTGCAATGATGTTATCGCATTAGCACAAGGTTAAGTTGTTGATAAAATTGTATTTCCCTTAGCTATTAGCCCAATCCCCTCAGTCCCAAATGGCATTACCCCGCTTAGCCTGACCTTAACCCCACTTTGTTGTGAGGAGAACCATGTCCAATCTCATCATTCGCTCAATGGGTTTGCCCACCCGGTGTGAAATTTGTCATCAGTTTGATCTCTTTGATCAGGAGTCAAATTTCTGTGCCAGGTGTGATGGGCTGGACCTGCAATTTGTCCACGGGTCAGCCGGCGTTCACTTACCGGAATCGGAGCCGCTTCAGCTAGGGTTTTGGGGAATTTGTACTTACTTGCTGGTCGGCGGGATTGGAGGGGCCTTTGTTTTCAACATTGGTATTTTAAGCTGGGCTGAGTTTTTTCAGTCTGGAACCAATCTCATCATCGCAGTGTCCTTGCTTTTGGGTATTTGGGTTACATTGTTGTGCATCCCAGTGATCCTTGATCATGCGAAACCAATTGAAATGACACCTCCCTTTCAACCTGCGATTGAACCAGGAAGTGTTTGGATTCCAATTGTCAAAAAACAAATTCATTGGCGATGGATTCTCCTGATGGCTGCCTCGTTTTTGCTGACCGGGGTGAGCTTTTTCCTGTTTTTGCAATACGTTACACTCAATAATACAAAACTTGTGGAAATGATTAATGCGGGTGAAGCCCACAAACTGGACCTTTTGCTTCAGCTTGGGGTGAATCCAAACACCATTTATGAGGACACCCGGTACTTTTCAAACACCTTTCTTTCCTTTGCGATTGAATCTCAGGAGGTGGCTGTTGTAGAGGTATTATTGCAACACCATGCCGATCCCAAGTTACTCGTTCGATCCCAAAAACCTCAGTACAATGGTCAAGCTTCATTCAAAACAATGCTGGAAATGGCGGCTTCACTTGGCCAATCTCGTTCGGTTTCAGGTTTACTGCGGACGTGTTTATGGGCTGAAATTGAAAAAAATGAGGCACTTGCGGCAGCCGTAAAAAACAAACATGTATCAGTTGCTCAAACATTGTTACGTGTGGGTGCCGACCCCAATTTCTCTCATAATCTCCCGTTACATCTGGCTATCAGGGCCGGGCACTTGAAAATGGTCAAATTGCTTTTAGCCTGGGGAGCCGATCCAGGTATTGATGAGGGCAGCTCCCTCAAGCTGGCAAAATTGATGGGCGAGAAACCAATTTTTGACGAATTAAGCCAGCTTGCATTACTTGAAAAACCAATTCCACCCCCAGAACTTAAACCTCAGCCCAATCAACCCCAGACGGATGGCCTTTTGATTTCACTTGTCCTACATTCTTTTTGTTCAGAACAGTTGGCTCAGGGGAAAGGAAATATTTCGATCATTTTAACCAATGTTTCAGGTCAGAACCTCAAGGTGTGGAAGACCAATTATAACGATAACCGCTGCCCCTTCAGACTGGAATATCTGGATGAATGGGGACACTCAGGCTTTATTTATCAGCCCAGGAATGTCTGCTCTGACTTCCAGCCCACACCGCATGTGTTGGTTCCATTTGAATCAATCGAATTCCAAATGCGACTGAATGATTCGACCTGGGTTCAATATCCCAAAACTTCAGAATTCTCGAAGGATCAAATCCTCCGCTTCCGCGCGGCATATGATTGCCCGAAGACAGATGCCCTGGTTCAACAGCATTTCTGGACAGGTGTTATTGCTACTCCCTGGACACCCGTTCCTGGCTAAATCAATCCGCAAAAGTTCAAAGACCTGAAGGTTGTGAAAAATTCAGCCTTCAGGTCAGTGGGGAGAACCAGAAAAACTAACATTTCTCAAGTTTGGTTATGCAACACCGAAGTAATTTTGTTAACGGCATCTTCACTGGCTCCAATGATTTCCCGGGTAAAGACGCCAGCCGTTGACTGAATCTGGATGATGGACAGCGCAACCGCCGCTATTACTTCATGTACTCGCGGGTCATTTAACGAAATTTTTTGGTTCCCAAAAAAAGTGTTTGGGCGTTCCGCGGCTTCATTGATCAGGCGCTTCATCAGGTACACCGCCGGGCTCAGAATTCGTTTTTTCTGTTCGATTGGCTTGTCCTGGCACATATGCTCGATCTGTTCGGTACAGGAGCGCCCCTTTCCATTTTCAGGATCAATGTGCATTTGCACGGAAGGCAGATAGTCAGGTGACAACAGTCGTTTGCGAAGCATAATGATGAGGACTTCGATTCCTTCTCGGACCAGCCGTTTTTTGAGCCACTCCTGAAGTGGTTCAGTTTCATTTTCCGGTCCAAAAATATAGGACATCATGCCTGGGACGAGCTGACGCGCAATCTGCCAGTCCGACTCATTCGCATTCAAATCCGGCTCTTTGAAAGGATTGAGGAATTGTCCGGTTTGATGGATGTCAAAATAATTCATATGGCGACCTTTAAGTATGAAAAGAGTGCCCAAGATAAGGATTGGCAGGATAACCAGATTGAGGGAGTGTGACGCTGTATTTTCATCATCCATCAACTGGAAATTTCCGGCAAGGACTTTTCACAAATTTCCACCAGACTCTTTCAAATTCATCGAATCCAACCTCTGCCGCTACAATTCTGGTGCGAAAAATCGAGTCACTGATATATGCTCCCGCCCCAACTCAATCCTTTTCAATCCGCGAGTATTTTCGGTTATGTCTTTTGCCCTGTTCCACATCCTGGGTTTGGTACTGACTGGATGTCTGGCCCTCTCTGGATTGGGCTGGTCCATCCAGGCTAAGACACACCAGGAAATCCAGCCTCACCCCCAGCCGGCATCCCAAACGGAGCCCGAACCTCCATCAGTCCCCAGTCCCCCACGCTGGAAATGGGAATATACCCTTCGAAATCGAACCGGCCTCAAGCTCAACCAGCCGCACGTGGTGCAACTTTCCCGGACAATGGTTGATGTCAAAGGCGTATGCGAATTTAACCCGACCTGGAGACTCACGGTTGAAGGCCGGGCCAGTCTGGATCCAGTCCACCGACTGGGTTATCCAACCGGAGTTTGGGCCGAACCACGCCAGGTTTTTATTGAAGGAACCGTGAAAAAAATCGGTCTCAAGTTGGGACTTCAGCAACTGGTTTGGGGTCAGGCAGATGGGCTTCGGGTGCTGGATGTCATCAACCCGCTCGATTACCGCGAATTTCTTCTGGATGATTTTCTGGATTCACGCCGTCCGTTGTGGATGGCACGGGCTGATATTCCCATCGGCACCGGGTCGCTTCAGGTCGCCTGGATTCCCTATTTCGCGCCTGGACGGCTACCGGTCAATACCGATGAATTCGGGTTTGGAAAATCGTTCGGACTGGGGCTCTTTGAAGCCCAGGCAGCTTTGACCGGAACCATTGCCACCAGGGTCGAACCCACCCGCCGCCCCGCGTACCGCCTGAATTCAAGCCAGATTGGGCTTCGATATAGCCAGACTCTGGGAAACTGGGACGTCACCGCAAATTTTTTTCACGGATGGGAAGATGTCCCGACGCCGTACCCCAAAGGAGTTGAATTTTCACCTCAACCCACCGTGGTTTTTGAGCCAGATTTTGACCGCAAAACCGTGCTTGGCGGGACCGGTGCCACGACCTTTGGGCCGGTTGTGCTGCGACTTGAAGCAGGTTGGAATTTCAACCGCTCCCAATTTTTGAGAAAATCGGCCACTGACATCGGATTTGAGAAAAAAGGACAATTTTCAAGTGTTGTGGGTTTGGATTATTCACCCCGCCAATGGCTCTGGTTGAGTGGTCAGTACTTTACCCAGGTCATTGCCGCACCGGGTTCGCAACTCTTTGTTCCTAAAACCAACCACCTGGTTTCAGGATATGCCAAATTCAATTTTTTTCGTGAAACTTTGAGACCAGAACTCTTTATCCTGACTGGCCTGAACCAGTCGCAATACCTGATTCGGCCCCGAGTGTACAAAAGCTTTGGTGACCACTGGAGCGTTGGACTGGGAGCAGATTTTTTTGGCGGGAATCCCAAATTGAATGCTTTCGGCTTCTTCCAAAACAAAGACCGGGCGGTACTTGAAATAAAATGGACCAAATAAATGGAGCGCACCGGCGCAGACAGATTTGAGGTAAAAATGAGCTTCCCCACGCTTTTTCGAAATAATAAACCGGTGATTGGAATGATCCACGTCGGGGCCCTCCCCGGAACACCCGCCAGTCACCAATCAGTGGATGAGATTGCAACCGAAGCACTCCGTGAAGCTCGACTGCTTCGCAACCTGGGGTTTGACGGTCTGATGATTGAAAATATGCACGACACGCCCTATTTGAAAGGAAGCGTTGGGCCGGAAATCGTGGCGGCCATGACCGTGATTGCCTCCCGAATGAAAGCTGAAATTGACGTGCCGCTTGGAATTCAGATTCTGGCGGGTGCCAACCTCGAAGCCCTGGCCGTGGCCCACGCCGCCAATTTTGATTTTATCCGCGTCGAAGGATTTACCTTTGCTCACGTGGCGGACGAAGGGCTGATTGAATCTTCAGCCGCCAAACTCCTCCGGTATCGCCGAATGATTGGCGCCGACCAGATTCAAATTTGGGCTGATATCAAGAAAAAACACTCATCGCATGCCATAACCGCAGATGTGGGGTTAGGCGAAACGGCTGAAGCGGCTGAATTTATGCGGGCTGATGCGGTGATTGTAACCGGCGCGGCAACCGGGAAACCGCCCAACCCGGCAGATTTTGGTGAAGTGAAGCGGCACTGCACCTTGCCGGTCATTCTTGGGTCAGGAGTGTCTCCGGAAAACCTCGAATTATTCTTTCAACTGGCAGATGGCTTTATTGTCGGTTCAAGCCTGAAAGTAGCCGGGAAGTGGTCAAATCCAATTGATCCAAAACAGACCTCAATTTTCATTGAAAAGGTCAATGCGCTTCGACAGGCTACCCAATCAATACGTGATAGTTTTTAAAGACCAGGAAAAGTGCCACTGCCATCACAAAAACGGCAAACCCATTGCGCAAGCTGGAGGCGCGGACACGGGTCGAAAGTGCGGTTCCGCCAAGTGTTCCGGTAACGGCCAGCAGGGCGACCAGCCCCGTCAATTTCAAATCAAAATGTGCCTGACTCAAGTGACCCAGCAATCCAGCCGCGCAGTTAATGGCAATCACCACCAGTGACGTTCCAACCGCGTCTTTCATATCCAGACCAGCAAACAGGACCAGGGCTGGAACAATCAGGAACCCGCCACCGACGCCCAAGAATCCGGTTAAAACCCCAACCACCATTCCAACTCCAATGGCTTTGGGCATACTGGGTGGACCTTCTGGCGTTTGTGAAACTTCATCCGACTGGTCTTTTCGGGTCAGCATCAAGGTAGCCACAACAAGCATCAAGGCCGCAAACGCCAGCATCAGCGCGTTGGAGGAAAGAAGCCGGGTAAATCTGGCGCCAACCACCGCGCCAGCCATCCCAGCACCACCAAAAATCAAACCGGTTTTGAGTTCAACACAGCCATTTCGATAGTGAAGCGATGCTCCAACCAGACTCGTCGCCCCAACTACGGCCAGCGACATGCTGATGGCATCGTGGGCTTCAACCCCAAGCACATAGACCAGTACCGGGACTGTAATAATTGAACCGCCTCCACCGATTAAACCCAAAGAAAACCCAATCGCGGCGCTTAAAATCAACCCAATGATAAATTGAAGACTCACGTTGTGCTCCGTGGTGTAAGGGAAGGATGGTGAAACTACCAAGCATAGAACAGAATCAGGGGAAATACCTAATCGGACAATTTTTTCTGTTTCATTCCCACTCCACCACGGACTACGGGAACTGATAAAAAGCAGGCCGATGGTTCACTTTACCTGAGCGACTTCAAATTTCACGCCTTCAAAAGGTGTATGGTTTTGGATCAAAGATTTCAACACCGTGCCAATTGAAGTTTCGTCATTCCCACTTATCAAAAAAATGGTTGATTTAGGATTGCGTTTGACCGCCAGCACAAACGCACGGTATTTTTTGGCGGCTTGAAGTGCCTGTTTGAGGGCGGGCTTCCCTAGTATTTTTTCCCAGCTTTCCAGTTCCTTGACCTGACTTGATTTCAAAACTACCAGTCCATTCATTCCTGGGTAGGTCTCAAATGCAGTGAGGGCATCAGGAGAAAGTCCATTGCCGACATAGGTGCTGCTATATCCAGCTCGGATACCTCGGGCCAGTTCCTGTGCCAGAGGCCGAAACCCGGCATCAGCCAAAACACTGGTTCGAACAAACAGACGCAAATGCGGGTCACTTATCCTGTCACCCAGGGCCTGGCGGGCGGTCGAGACATATTCATCAACAAACCCATCAAAGAGCGACTGACCCGATTCAATTCGTTTTCGAATTGCCGGCATCATCGCTTTGGCGGTTTTATCAATAAATGGATCGTTGTAAAACGACTGGTCAATCGCAATAAATTTTTCGAAATACTGGCTGGTCGAGACTTTTTGAAATACCAGCCCGTTGCCCAAGGCCGTCGCCAGCACTTCATCCAGAATGTGATACACGGCCAGTGAATCCGGGTCCGGGTGCCTCGCAAAGGCATTGACCAGGGCAATCCGTTTTTCAACCGGCGACAGGCTAAAGAAATGGTGAAAAACTTCGTGGAGCACCACATCAATTCGCTGCTCTGGCCTTTCGCCTTCCAGCACTTCAACAGTTGAAAAGTTGTCAAAGACTTCGCCGCTGGTGTGCTGATTTTTGGATTTGGGACGCGCCATCAAAAAAATGTTGATCGCATAACCCGGTGCAATTTGGGACTCATAAAACCGGGCGACCTGATTGCTGAATTCGGTGAGATTTTTCTGAGCCATGAGATCGGTAAACTGTTTGACGAACGGCTCGGAAATCCGCTTGCCTTCGGTTTCCCACCACGGATGAAACCGAAGCTGGAAACTTCGGAGAATCGCTGTCAACTGGTAGGCATCCGCCGGAAGGACCGTCACGGCCAGGGCTGACTGGTAATCATCAACGTTGGTCGCAATTAAACTGGCAATCCGGATTTTCTTGCTCAAATCAACATAGGGTTGAACGGGCGGATTGGGCTGATACAGCGGCTCCTCGGGCAGTTGCCCAAGTTTAACTGATTCAAAATATCGCTGGCGGCATTCACGCCACTGGGCAAGGAGTCTTTCATCTTCGGCTGACCAGCCGATTTTATTTTTCCACAGTTCGCGAAAGACTTCGCCTGAGCCCATTTCCAGGCCAGCCATGGCATCAAGCTGATAACACAGGTTGGAAAGTTCAGTGGTGTAAAAGTGAAAGGTAATCCCCTGGGGATTTGATTGAGGTGGGAAACTGGCGGTAAACCCAGAAATTGAAAACAGCCCAAAACACAGAAAAAGCAAGATGATTCGGCGCAAAGCCAGATTCATAGGTATCTCCAGGCACAGAGTGAGATTGAGTTCATTTTGAGGTTGGGGGAGAGCAAACAGCAACTCCATTACAGCCTGTTTTACCTGGAGAGTTCCATTTTTTAGGGCGGAAGACATTGGGCGGAAGACATCGGGCTGAGAAAACCAGGGCTGAGGGCCTGGGGCTTGGGGCTGAAGGCTCGAAGACTCGGGGCAATTGAAGGGATGAGGGATGAAATAAAACCCATTCTTCAGCCCAAATATTCAATTCGACTTTAGAAACCAAAGAAGGGTAATCTGGGGTTAAAGGACAGCCGTGAACTTCAACTGAGACTTGGAGCTGGAAACGATGATTCTGACTGAAATAGAAATGGTAAATTACCGGGGCGCCTCAGCTTTGAAGCTGGAGTTAAACGAAAAACTGAATGTCTTTTTTGGAATGAATGGCGCGGGAAAGTCAACTGTTTTAGATGCTATTGCTCTCATGCTCTCGTGGCCTGCGAGCCGAATCCGTCACACCAACAACCCTGGACGACCGATTTCCGAAAGCGAAATTATGAATCATAAGTCTTTCGCCTCAATTGAAGTATCGTCCAATACGCCTCAAGGGAAAGTGAATTGGAAACTCTTGAAAAATAGGGCTGGTCACCTTGCCTCGGATGAAAAGAGCCAATTTCTCAAATTGAATGACTATACACGGTGGCTTCAAACACAAATTACAGAGACTTCGGAGCGCTGTAACCTTCCAGTCTTTGTGTATTACCCGGTCAACCGGGCGGTTGTGGATATTCCACTGCGGATTCGGGACAAACATCAATTCAGTTTACTTTCAGTTTATGAAGAAGCTTTAATCAGCGGCGCCAACTTCCGAACGTTCTTTGAATGGTTTCGGGAACGAGAAGACCTTGAGAATGAAAACCGAAAATATTTAGGCAGTCTCCTACCGCCTGAAGATTTTCAGTTTCCAGACTTGCAACTTGAAGCCGTTCGTCAGGTCCTTTCGGAATTTCTTCCGGAGTTTTCCAACCTTACCGTTCGTCGCAACCCTTTGCGTATGGAGGTCGAAAAAAATGGTCGGCGACTGGCCGTGAATCAGCTTTCTGATGGCGAAAAGTGTTTGGTGGCTTTGCTTGGTGATCTGGCTCGAAGGATGGCCATTGCCAATCCTCGACTTAAAAACCCGTTACAAGGAGTGGGGATTGTCCTGATTGACGAAATTGATCTCCACCTGCACCCAAAATGGCAACGTTTGATTGTTCCCACATTAGTCAAAGTATTCCCCAACTGTCAGTTTTTTATTTCCACCCATTCACCCCATGTTATTTCCCACGTGCAGCCAGAGGATTTGTTTCTGCTTGAACAAACAGGAACGGATATTATCGCCACGAAGCCAAACGAGTCCTATGGAAAAAATGTAGATCGTATTTTAGAAGACTTGATGGGATTGGAAACGACCAGACCTGATCAGGTTCATGTTGACCTTCAGAAAGTGTTTCAAGCCATTGAATCTGGAAACCTGGATGATGCCAGAACCCGAATTTCAGCACTTCAGAAAATGATAGGGAGTGATCCAGAATTGGTGAAAGCCGGAGTCCTCATTCGCCGAAAGGAACTGATCGGCAAATGAAGTACATCGTAAAAAACGTTGAACCTCAAGCGTTTACGGACTGGAAGGCTCTGGCGAGTGAAGACTGGAAACCGTCATACGACAAGCTAAGTGGAGTTGAAAAGCAGACGGTCAAGGCCGCCTTAATGCGAGAGCAGGGAGATTTGTGTTGTTATTGTGAGCGGCGATTGACTGACGAGGACTCTCATATTGAGCATTTTAGACCCCAACATGACTCGCTGGTTGATCCTTTGGATTTTGCCAATCTGTTATGTTCTTGTCAGAACAAACTCATGGCTGGTGAGCCCCGGCATTGTGGGAATTTGAAAGGTGACTGGTTTGATGACCGATTGTTGATCTCACCTCTCAACCCAGGATGTGAACAACGGTTTGTTTATTATGGCAATGGCACGATCCATCCTGCAAATGCTGAAGATGAAGCCGCCAAAATAACTATTCAACGTCTTGGGTTAGGAATTGCTAAATTGAATGACCTTCGCAAAAAAGCGATAGATCCTTTTCTTGATGAATCACTAGACGATAGGGAGTTCAAGACTTTTGTGGCTGCCTATTTGCAGCGAGATAATGAAAATAGATTTGGGGAGTTTTGGACAACGATTCACTCTTTATTTGGCCAGGATCAAGAAAGACCAGGGCCTGGGGCTCAGGGCTGAAGACATCGGGCTGAGAAAACCAGGGCTCAGGGCTTGGGGCTCAGGGCTGAAGAATTGGTTTTATTTCATCCCTCATCCCTTCTTTTGCTCCGAGCTTGCGAGTCTTCAGCTCCGAGCCCGACAGTCTTCAGCCCGATTCCTTCAGCCCTGAGAGAGAGGAGAAATCCGAACGGCGACGTGTTTGTGATATGGCGTTCCGGCAATCGGGTCCATATCGTGGGTTGAGGTTAGTTCGTTGATGCGGGCGCCGGACCGTTTCCTCCCTGCGCCATTGGAAGGATGTTCCATTCCGTACCCGTGCGGGAGCGTGACCACGCCACGCTGAACCGATGGATGAACTTCAAGTTGAACCTGAACCTGACCGCGTTTGGATTCACACACCACCCAATCTCCGTTTTTGACGCCCAATTGTGTCGCATCCTCAGGATGAATCCGAAGCGCCCCGTCCGGATCCTGTTTGCGCCAGGATGGGTCACGGTAGATGGTGTTGGCATTGTATGAACGGCGTTCACCCGCCACCAGCACAAATGGATAGCCAGAAGCTGTCTGGTCATTCCTGGTCGAAAGCTGCCGAACCGCTTCGAGCATTTCGGGAATTTCCAAATGGATTTTCCCATCTTTGTGGCGAATGAAATTCCAGTTGTCTTCATATTCGTTGACGCTAAAGACAACACCTGACCGCGAGCGGAGCAAGGCTTCAAAGAGCACTTCCCCAAGCATTGGCCCGTCTCCGCGATGCCCGGCGCGTTTAACGGCCTCAGGATTTCGTGCGGCAAACTGATGAGCGGTTGCCCACAGGAAGGCAGCCGCGGCAGCGCCATCAGGGAGTGTCGGTCCGAGCGTTCGATACAAAATGATCGGGGCCAGATCGGCCAGTTCCGGATGCTGTTTGAGGTATTTCTGGGATGCCATGGCAAAGGGCAGACGACCCATTTTTGCGGCGGCGGAAAGCTCGGGAAACTCGGCTGGAAGAGCACCCATTGCCTGAACGAGCCGGGTGTAAATTTCTGGTTCGGGAAGGGTTCCAGGGAGTGGCTCCAGCAATGGTTTGCGCAAGTGAAAGGCGTTACTCGGAAACTCAAGATTGAAAAACGTGGCTTCCCATTTCTCAAACTGCGACGAAGCCGGCAACACATAGTGCGCCAGCCGGGCTGATTCAGTCATGGCCACATCAATCACCACCAGCAGCTCAAGTTTGGCAAACGCTTTTTCATAGGCATGCGTATCCGCCGCCGTCACCAACGGGTTGGCACTATCAATCACCAATCCACGAGTTCGGTCTGGATGATCGGTATCAATTTCAAGCGGTAAAATATTGGGAGGCAACAGGTTGGCGATGAATGGAAAACCGGTGACCGCCGACCGCATTTGACGCTCGCCTTCCTCGGAATGACCAATCAATGGCACCAGATAGGTATGAAAATTGTTGCCGCCCGGTTTTCCGAAATTGCCCGTCAATAAATAGAGCAATGCCCGCAAATAAGAATTGAGCGTGCTGTTGAGTGTTTGTTCGATTCCAAGGTCGGTCCGGACTGCACAACTTGACGCCCCGGTAATCACAGCCACCGCCTGTTCAACGTCGGCCAGATTGACTCCGGCACAGGCAATAAATTCTTCGATTGGAATATTAGCCAGTGTGTCACGAACGGCTTCAAACCCGACGGTGCGCTGATCGAGAAATGATTGATCCTGACGCTGATCACAAACAATCATGGCCAGCATGGCCGACAGCAAAAAGGCATCGGTTCCAGGTTTGAGTTGCAAATGCAGATCCGCCATCGCCG
Organism: Acidobacteriota bacterium; assembly: GCA_016208495.1. NCBI lineage: Bacteria > Pseudomonadati > Acidobacteriota > Acidobacteriota bacterium. Next base: position 16,886 of record JACQXX010000117.1, read on the forward strand.
CCGTTTCAGTCCGTCGCGGATCAATCACAATCATTTTGCGGTTGGGGTCTTTTTGAATCTCAATCAACACCGTGCGGGCGTTCCGAATCCCATGCGATTGCCAGGGATTGGTGCCGATAAACAGCACAACCTCCGCGTTTTCAACATCTTCGGTCGGGTGACAGTTTTGCCGCCCATACAATCGCCCGTCAACCCAAAAGCCACCGGTTTTTTCCTGAGCCAGCGCCGAATAATAATTGACGGTTTTCATAGCAACCCGAAGCGCCTTGGAATAGGGACCCGCCAGATGATTTCCCTGTCCGCCGCCGCCGTAAAACGCCAGGCTTTTGCCTCCAAAGGTGTCGCGTAACTCAACCAGTTTGGCGGCAATTTCGCTGATGGCCGTCTCCCACGAAATTTCTTCAAAGGTCCCATCCGGTCGCCGACGAAGTGGCGACGTGAGCCGGTCTCCGTGATTTTGATAGTAATTGAGCCGCTGGGCTTTCTGGCACAAATACCCGGTTGAAACCGGATGTGCTTTGTCACCTCGAATTTTGGCGAGTTCACGCCCGCGAACTTCGACTTCGATGCCACAGTTACGGCTGCATAGGATGCAGGCCGTCGGTTGCCAGGTGCTGGTCAGTTCGGTTTGGGTCATACATCTCCTTGGGTCGAGTCTTCAGTTGGTTGATCTTTGGATTTTTTTGAAAGCAGCTCCTGGCAAAGCTGGAGCGCAATCGTCCGGTTGGCTTTCAGGATTTCGTCGGAAAACTGTGGGGAATCAACTGCCCGGGCCAGCATCAAGCCCCCAATCATTTGCGAGACAAGAGCAATGGCCAGGGTTCGATCCGTTTCGGCGTCGGTTGAGAGTCGTTTGCAAATTTCGGAGACCAGTCGCTGAATGTATTTTTCATACATTTGTCTGGCTTCGGGGCTGCTCCGGGTCACATCCGGCGTCAGAGCCGGGAGTGGGCACCCTTCGCTGACCATATCGCGGTGGGTACGACTTAAATAGGCTGAAACCAATGCCTGAATCCACTCAGCGTCCGAGTGATGCTTCAGAAGTTCTCCGACAGCCGCGCTCCGAGCCTTCAACGATGAGGCCAGAGCCTCAGCAAACAGGGCCTCTTTGGAAGGAAAATGGGCATAGAACCCGCCCGGCGTCAGTCCGGCTTCGGCCATCACGGCATCAACACCAACTCCGTTATAGCCGTGTTCACGAAAAAGGCGGGCTGCGGCCTGGAGGATTTTCTGTCGGGATTCTTCTTTTCGGTTGGCTGGATATCGCATATCGCCATAATATGACGAACGTCATATTATGGCAAGCAAAAAGTCTCTTCAGAAAAAGGGGTTGCGTTTAAATCAACAGACCAATTCCAAACTCATCGGCCTGGATGGATTCGTTTTCTCATCTCATTTTGGAATCATATCCCTGATTTATCAGAGAGTTAACCCATTGAAATAATTGCTTTTCCCTGAACCCTGAACCCTCACTGGTACGACTCTGTCAATACACATCCGGTCGTTCGAGCGTTTGCTGGGAAAACAGACTTTCATTCAGCCCGGTATTAAACTTGATGTCTTCAATCACCATCAGCGTCCGGGTGTTTTCAGTCTTGGAAGCCATTTCCACTTTTTTGGCCACCCAGATGTTTGAGATTTTCACCAGATCAGTGGCGTGGTATTCGCGAATCATCTTCCCCTGTTTGTCAAACATTTGCGCCAGAATGACATATGGCACATCCACCGGCACCCAAAGGTAAATGGACTGGTATTGCGAACGATCAGGTGCCACCGGGCGAGCTTCGATTTTGTAGGTTCTTCGTCCGTCAATCCAATCGTTTTCGACAATCATCTTGTAATTGAAATCATCCAGAACGCGTTCCTGCATGTCTTCATTGGTAAAATCCGTGCCTAAAAAGCGGCGGTCACGTTCCTGTGGAGCAATCCGGCGGGTACGTTGAATGGCCGGGGTGTAGAGCCATTGCCGGTCTTTCTGGCCTCCCTGATTAATGGTTAACAACCCAACACCGCGAACTTCAGCCGGATCCAGAAACCGAACCAGCGTTTTGCTGTTTCCAAGCGCCCCAAGTTTCCGAAAGACAAATTTCTTGCGCCGCAACCCGCCTTTTTTGTCATAGACATCCATAAATGCCTGCCAGGCGGTGTCCTGGCTGGTGTCTTGACGATACACCGCTTCCATTATCCGGCGGGCATCAACCGCCGCATTCACATCGGTAACAAAATTGATTCCGAAACAAAACAATAAAAACACGATCCAGACTGTATGAACCCCACGATTATTCATATCCAATTGCCTCGACAATTTTCAGGTTTACGGCCCTGTGTGCCGGCCAGTAGGCAGCAATGAGCGCAATCACCACCACCACGGGCAGCGTTCCAAAAATCAGACTGAAGGACAGATCAAATGGAATGGTAAAGCCTCCCAGGATCAACGCCACCAGTCGGACCAGAATATAGGTATTGAAGGCCCCGGCAAAAACCGCCGTCACCAGACCCACAATCGCAATCACGACGGCTTCGAGGAGCACCATTTTCCGAACCTGCCCGCGCAATCCGCCAATGGCTCGCAACACGCCGAGTTCACGTTTCCGCTCAGCCACGGAAATCATCATGGTGTTGAAAATTCCAATCGCCGCCACCAGTACCGAAATAATCGTTTGCAGGTAAATCACAAAAAAGAAGGTATCGAGCAGGTCAAAAACCCATTTTTTGTATTCCTGGTTGGTATAAATAAATGCCTGCTGCTCAGTTGAAATGACTTTTTCCAGTTCACGTTTAAAGGCGACGGCATCCACTCCGGGCTGTAAATTGATGTCCACAATGTCAATTCCGTCATCTTTCCAGAATTGAATATAGAGCGCCCGATCCATAAACACCGTTCCCTGGTCGGAGGTGTAATCTTCGATGATGCCGGCAATCGGACGTTCCAGGATGCCAGTTGGGGTATCGAGCGCCACCGTGTCGCCAACCTTGAGCTTCCACCGAAGGGCAAAATTTCGGGCGACCAGAAATCCTTCGCCTTTGCACGCCATCGCTTCAGCCCGAACCGGGTCGCCTTCATCCACCATATCTTTGGTTCGGGCAAACAGACCATCCATTTCCAGCGCAATCAACGAAGGTGTCGTCCCACGATACTCAACCGTAATAAAACGCACATTTTCAAGCCGTTTGACGCCGGGCACCGCCGCGATTTTCTGACTGAACTCCGGGCTAAAATGGTAACTGCGTGAACGAACCTGCTCTGAAGTGGTTTTGACAAACAAATCAGAATTGATCGTGCGGTTCATCCAACGCTCAACCACGCCTTTATAACTCTGGACATAGGATCCAGTGGCATACACAAACATCAGCCCAAACATCAGTGCGCCAACGGTGGCATTCATTCGGCGCGGCGCGTGAATCATGGCATCAACCGCCAGGGCGCCTTCGGTCCCAAACAGAAAATCCATCGGTGTCCGCAAACTTCGCGCAATCAATTCCGCCATTTTGGGCAGCATCAACAACAACCCGAAATTCAAAATTCCAGAGTAGACAAGCTGAAACATGCCGCCGACTTGCGCCGGGCTAAATCGAACGAAAACCACGGCCACTGTGACCAGCAGGGCACCCGCCAACGTGCGCATCCATCCGGCAACAACTTCTGGCTGGCGGATTTCAATGTTGTGCAGCGCCAGTACCGGATTGAGTTGCGAGGCGGCCCGAGCGGGCATCCACGCGGCGATGAGTGACGCCAAAACGCCCAAAACAACGGTCGTGGCGGCAAAATCCCAGCGAAAAACCGGTTGATCAACCCCGGCAGCCAGCCCAAAAATCGTGGCGGCGACAATACTCAGGATTTTCGCTGCTCCCTGGGCTAAATAGAGTCCCGCAACAATGCCCACGAGCGAGCCAATCACCCCAATCACCAGCGCTTCGCCCATAAACATAAGGGCAATGTTGCGGCGCTCAACCCCAAGGGATCGCAGGATCCCAATCTCTTTCCAGCGTTGATTCACTGAAATGGTAAATGAATTAAAGATGATGAAAATACCGACCAGTAGCGCGACATAACTGGTAATGAGCATTCCCTGCTGCATGGCCGCCATCACGTTTTCGATGTTTTTTCCTCGTGAAGCAGGTCGTTCGACTTCGATGGCCGCCGGAAGCTTGCTTCGAAGCGCTGCCTGAACCTGTTCGACCGAAACACCGGGGTCGGTTTGAATATCAATCCGGTCAAAATTCTTGCCACGTCCAAACACATACTGAGCCGAATAGACGTCCATCACCGCAATTTGCCCGTCAAAAACAGCGCCAATTCCCGCCGGAGCAAAAATACCGCGAACATTAAAAGAGAGTTTTCCACGTGAGGTGTAGAGCGGCAGTTTATCGCCTTCCTTCAAATGGTAGCGGTCCGCAAACTTGCGCGAGACCAGAATTGAAAAAGGTTCTGACAAATAGACGAGCGGATCATTTAACTCCATCTGCGACTCGTCAAACTGATATTCGCGGATGGATTGGTCGCCAGTGGTATCAGTTCCCACAATCAAAATGTTCCCCGGCGGGTCAAAAGCCGTTTTGGCCAGAGTTTCAACCACGGGTTCAGCCACCATCACGCCGGGTGTTTCGCGCACAACGTCGAGGACTTCCTCGGGAAATCCGCTTTCACCCGATGCAACCTGGAGCGTGGCTTTTCCGGCTAGTTTTTCAACCGTTGTTTTGAGCGAACCCAGCAAGGTCAGATTGGCGGTTTTGACGGCGAAAAAAACTGAAACGCCGAGGGCAATCCCGAGAATGGTAAAAGCGAGCCGGAGCCGATGTGTTCGCCACTGCTTCAATGTCACTGAAAGTAAAGCACTTAGCATACAACAGCCACTCCTGTGCTGACCAGTTCGCCATCTTTCATCGTCAACACCTGGTCGCAATGTTTGGCCGCCTGGGCGTTATGGGTGACCAGCAAAATGGTGGTGTTCAGTTCCCGGTGCAGTTCATCAAGCAACGCCAGAATTTCATTTCCAGTTTTGGAATCCAGGTTTCCAGTCGGTTCATCACCCAGGAGCAACGGGGGCTGAAAGATCAACGCTCGGGCAATGGCGACACGCTGGCGCTCGCCGCCTGAAAGTTCATCGGGGCGATGGGTCTGGCGTTCGGCAAGCCGAACCCGATCAAGCATTTTCGCTGCCCGGTCCATGGCTTCGCGACGGCCAATCCCTTTTAACCTGAGCGGAAGCGCGACGTTTTCCTGAGCGGTCAAAGTCGAAAGCAAATTAAAAGTTTGGAAAATAATGCCGATTCGTTCCCGTCGAAGCCGCGTCCGTTGATCGTCGTTGAGTTCAGAAATATTACGGCCTTCAAACACAATCTGGCCTGTGGATGGCTCATCAAGCCCGGCAATAATATTGAGCAGAGTGGATTTTCCCGAACCCGACGGACCCATAATTGCCACTCGTTCGCCTTGATTGAGTTCAAAATTGATATTTTTCAAAGCTGTCACGGCTTTGCTACTGTCGTACACTTTTGAAATATTGCGTAATTCTATTACTTTCATTGCAAAGTCACCTTTCCATCAGTAGAGGAAGAGTCAATAGTCAGTAGTCAGTAGTCAGTAGTTGATAAGTCAGTAGTCAGTAGATCAAACCTGGATCGTTGAATCCGTGGAATTCTTGAAAAGAATTGTTCCTAACTGATTCAAATCGAACAAAATCCACTTGACACGAATTCCAAAATCCCGACACTCGACTACTGACTACTGACTACTGACTACTGACTACTGACTACTGACTACTGACTACTGACTACTGACTACTGACTACTGACTACTGACTACTGACTACTGACTACTGACTACGATCTTAAGGAGCTTCTTCCTCTTCAATTTGGCGCAGATTGACCCTGGCTTTTAACCGGAGCGCCATTGACCGGATGCCCAAAAAATTGCGGTTGAGCCAGTTATTGACTGGCTGTGAGCGGGTATAGCGCTTGCCGATAATTTCCATCAGGATTTCCATCCCCCGCTGTAAATATCGTTCATTCCCAAAATCAAAAGTACCATCAACCCGAAGCGGCTCCCACACCCAATCAATATATTTTTGGAGTACTTTTTCGAGCTCCGGGTCAAGATCATCAGACGGACCGTAACCAACTGATTTTAAAAGGGCACCTTTGAGTTTTTCGGGACTGTTTTTGCAACTCGCCTCCATTTCAAACATGTAGTCAAATTCTTCGTCTGAAAGGTCGCGGCAACAGCCAAAATCAATCATTCCAAGTCGGCCATCCGGCAAAAACAGATAATTTCCTGGATGCGGATCTCCATAACACATCCGCCCCAAATTCATCAGTCGAAACGCAGACCGGGCAATCCGTTCGCCGTGCTGGTCACACTCGGCCTGAGAAGGGTTCGTCGCCAGATAAGCGTTGATATGCTGTCCCTCCAGGAACTCCATGGTCAAAATCCGGCGGGTGGTAAATTCACCAAACACCCGTGGAATGACAATCCCTTCGTCGGGTTGAAACAAAAATCGGGCTTTTTGTAATTGTTGAGCTTCACGCAGGTAGTCGGTTTCCTGCTCCAGCACGTGCAGAATATCCGCCATTTGCTCGCGGAAATTCTCCCAATCGTCACCCAATCGAACCGGCCAGAGCAGGGCGTTCAGATTTTTGAAATCTTCGTGGATGGTGCGAGCAATGTTTGGATATTGGATCTTGACCGCCACCCGTTCGCCTGATTTCAACCGGGCCCGATGGACCTGCCCAAGTGAAGCGGCGGCAAATGCGGTGGTTTCAAATTCAGCAAAAATATCTTCCGGGTCGGCCCCAAGCTCGTTCGAGACGTGTTCGCGCAGTAACGAATAGTGCATCGGCGGGGCTTCAAAATGGAGCCGCCCCAGCGTGTCAGCTAATTCAGTTGGTACAACACTCGGAAAATTGGCAATCGCCTGCCCCAGTTTCAAAAAGGAACCTCGCAGGTAACTCATGCAATGCAACAGTTTGACGGCGGCATCGAGATTCGTTTGATTGAGTTGTTGCTTTCGCTCAGGTGCGCTGAGAAAGGGCGACCGCATCCAGTAGGCCAGATATCCCAATCCGATTTTGACCTGAGTGGCACCCAGCGGGAGCAGACGCGAAATCCGTCCAACTGGAACTGGTCGGTGCGATAAACTTTGAAAGAATTCATCCATTTGCCCCCGACGCAACACCTCGCCGTCGAGGTCAGGCGGTAATTCTTTGAGAAAATCAGGATGCGAACGCACCATGTGACCAACCTCCCTAAACGTCGGTGGCAGGTTTGAGCGAACCGGAAAACAACCGCATCGCCTGATCCAGCACCACCAGCGTATCTTCCTGGTTAGGCGAATCATCATTTGACCAGAAGGCCAGAACGCCAATGTAGAGAATCCAATACAGGTGCAGCGTGATGTAGGTCACCTCAGCGTTCCGCACGTGGTTTTGAATAATCTCGATGACGGTTTCAAGATGCTGCTGGCGGACCTGCTGGCCGTGGCTGGTGCGGGTGTGTTTGGCAAATGGGCTGAAGGCCGATTCAATCACTTCGCCAATGTAATGCCGGGCGGGTTTCAGTTCGCGCAAACCAGCCAGAATATACGCAAACAAATCCTCAGCCAGCGATTCCGTACCACGCCTCCGCCGGTGATAAACAGCAGCGCCATCGTGCAATCCCTGAGCCAAAATAAACATTGCCAGTGCTTCTTTATTGGGAAAGTAATTAAACAGCGTGCCCGTCCCAATTTGGGCTTCGGCGGCAATGTCGCGAATCGTGGTTTTGTCAAAGCCTTTGGACAAAAACAACTGGCGAGCGGTCGCCACGATCCGCTCCTGAGTTTCAGCTTTGGCCTGGGCAGTGATTCGCATTGGCTTTCCTTTCTAAAATGAACGTGTTCATATTACTCAAAGAAAGACCAATGTCAACCAGAAAGTGAACACGTTCATAAAAGCAGCGGGCGGAAGACTTCAGCCCTGGTTTTTTCAGCCCTAAAAAGAAGCCCCTATCCGAACACCGCTCCAGGCTGGTATGATTTTTTCGGCTCGCATTCCAGCAACTCCAACCCTTTACCCCATCACAGAGATAAACTTATGGCACGTTCCGATACCCGTCCGCTTCAACCGATCAACCTCGAAGATTCCGCCGTTGAATTTGTTCCACCTTCCCTTTCGGGCTCGCGCCATCTTTTGTTTAACCGCGAGTTAAGCTGGCTTGAATTTAACCGCCGTGTGCTGCAGGAAGGTCTGGATCCAACTCAGCCACTCCTTGAACGGCTCAAATTCCTGGCTATTTTTTCCACCAACCTGGACGAATACTTTATGATCCGGGTCTCCGGATTGCAGGAAAAACTCGAAGAAGAAGTCCAGGAATTATCACCCGACGGAATGACACCGTTTGAGCAGTTGCGTGAAATCAGACATCGAACACTTCCCTTGCTGGCCGAACAAATGAAGTGCCTTCGAACCGAGGTCTTGCCCCAACTGGCCGAAGCCGGGATTGTCGTAAGTTCCTACACCGAATTGTCCAGGGCTGAAAAAAAGAGCGTGGACCATTATTTCCACGAAAAAGTGTTTCCCGTACTGACGCCCCAGGCTGTGGATCCAAGCCACCCGTTTCCCTATATTTCCAACCTGAGCCTGAATCTGGCCGTGATGGTTGAACCTGCCCAGTGCGCTGATATTGGTTTATCAGGCGTGCGGTTTGCCCGAATTAAGTTACCGCCGATGGTGCCGCGCCTGGTGCCGGTTGATGCCTCGGGTACCAAATTCACCCTTTTGGGAAGTCTGATTGCAGCCAACGCCAACACCTTGTTTCCTGATATGAATTATGGCCGGTTTCATCTCTTCCGGGTCACCCGTGACGCGGATATTGAAATCCGTGAAGATGAAGCCGGTGACCTGCTTCGGTTTATGCAGCAAAAGCTCAGCCGCCGGCGCCGGTTTGGCGCCGCCGTCAGACTCGAAGTTGCCTCAACGATGCCCAATGATATGGTTGACTATTTGATGGCATCGCTCGACTTAACCCCAGAAGATGTGTATGTGATTGATGGGCCGCTCAATATTCCCGATTTTATGCAACTGCTGTCGCTGGATCGGCCCGAACTCAAGGACCGCCCAATGCAGGTTGTGGTTCCAGCCCCTTTGCGTCAACAAAAGAAACAGAACATCTTCGACCTGGTCAAAAAGCAAGACATTTTGCTCCATCATCCATACAACTCGTTTTCGACCGTGATGGATTTGATTGATATGGCCGCCCGTGATCCGCAGGTGGTGGCGATCAAAATGTGCCTTTACCGAATCGGGCGGCATTCACCAATTGTGCAATCTCTGATTTCAGCCAGCGAACAGGGGAAACAGGTTGCGGTTGTGGTTGAACTCAAAGCCCGGTTTGACGAAGAAAACAATATTGAATGGGCCAAACAGCTTGAACAGGCTGGGGTTCACGTCGTCTATGGGTTGATGGGCCTCAAAACGCACTGCAAAGTGGCCCTGATTGTCCGCAACGAAGGTGAGACCCTGCGGACCTATGTGCACATTGCCACCGGAAACTACAACGCGGCCACAGCTAAGATTTATACCGATTTGGGAATTTTTACCGCTGACCAGGAAATCGGCTTTGATGCCACCAACCTCTTTAATTATTTGACCGGGTATTCGCGCTATTCCAATTACCGGCGATTGATGGTGGCGCCAGTGAATTTACGTCAGCGATTTTTTACCTTGATCGAGCGTGAAACTGAGCATGCCCGTGCTGGTCGTCAGGGCCATATCATTGCCAAAATGAACAGCCTGACCGATATGGAAACCATTCAGGCACTCTATCGCGCGTCACAGGCCAATGTGAAAGTCGAGTTGATCATTCGAGGGATTTGCTGTTTGCGGCCTGGCGTTTCCGGATTTTCTGAAAATATCACGGTGCGCAGCATCGTCGGTCGGTTTCTGGAACATAGCCGGATTTACTATTTTGCCAACAATGGCGAAGATGAGGTTTTCATCGGGAGCGCCGACTGGATGGGACGCAACCTCAGCCGCCGGGTGGAAGTCGTGACACCGGTTCTCAATCCGGAATTAAGGAAATATTTGCGCGAAGACGTACTCAATGCCTACCTGCGCGACAATCTCAAAGCGCGGATTCTTCAACCAGATGGCACCTATGTGCAGACCAAACCTTCTGAAACGGAAGAGCCATTTAGTTCGCAGCTCTATTTCGCCAATCTGCCTCAGCTTGAAATGGATGAGGATTAACGGGTTGCTCCTGGTCAATCTTTTATGATGACGACTGAGTTGGAAATCCTCAAAGAGGTTTGTCAAAAGCTGGAGGGGGTTGGGATTGACTACATGCTCACTGGTTCGTTTGCCATGATTCACTATGCTCAACCCCGGATGACTCGTGACATTGACCTTGTTGTTTCACTGAAACCTCAAGTGATTGAACAGTTTGTTGGATTGTTCGATTCTGGGTATTACCTTTCAAAAAGTGTAATTGAGCGGGCGATGAATAACTGTTCAAATTTCAATCTGATCCACCTTGAAAGCATTGTAAAGATTGACTTTGTGGTTCTCAAAAACGAACCATTCCGACAAGATGAATTTGCCCGACGAAAGCGAGTTCCCCTGGCCGATTTTGAAGTGTGGATTGTCAGCCTGGAAGATTTAATTCTTTCAAAACTGATTTGGGCCAAACCAACCAGGTCTGAACTCCAGCTTCGGGATGTGAAAAACTTGTTGAAGGGCACTTATGAGGAAGCATATCTGCTTGAAAAAGCCAGATCACTTGGTGTGAGTGAGTTATTGGAACAGGTTTTAGCCTTATGACTGACACGCCCCCGGAAATCCAGAAAATCCTCGACGAACGCTTCCAGGCACTGACCCCAACTGAACGGGTGATCATGGCGAGCCAGATGTTTGACAGCGCCCGGCAAATTATTCTTTCATCGTTCCCGCCAGATTTATCTGAAATCGAAGTCAAACGACGTCTCTGTGAGCGGCTATATGGCGATGAAGTGGACGTAGACGCTTTTATCAACTATTACCTCGAACGGAAATCTATTGTAAAAGATATTTAAAGTCAAATTACCCATATATTTGCTATGGTCAATGACTTTCTTCTCACTATCACCAGTTATTTTTGAACACTCCCTCAATTTTGCAGTGTTTTCTCCCAGGAGGTCGCTATGTCGAAAAGTGGATCTGGAATGCGTTTCAAAAACCGCCCCGCCGTTCGAGCACAAGTCACCAAACAACGAGTCAAAGCCGCACCACCTCAGTCACCCAGGCGGCCTTCACTGAAAAAACCAAAACCCCAGGATCAAAACACACACGGAACCACTCATGAATAAAGAATTCTTCAAGACATATGGCTTGATCTTGTTTTTGACGGTTATCGCTTTTGGAATTGCCTTTCAGTTTGCCGAACCGGCCCCGCCACGCAAAGTTGTGATGGCAACGGGTTTGGAAAGCGGCGCTTATTACAAATTTGCGCTCCGGTATCGAGATTATTTTGCCCAAAATGGAATCCAGCTTGAGGTGCTGCAGACTTCAGGTTCAGTCGAAAACCTGGAACTGCTCAAAACCCACGGCAAAGGCGTGGATATCATTTTCGCCCAAACTGGAACCGGGGATCCGGCTGCCACCCCTGACTTTACTTCGGTGGCAAGTGTTTTTTATGAACCGCTGTGGGTGTTTTATCGCGGGGAACAGCCGATTCAGCGACTGATGGAATTGAAAGGGAAGCGGATTGCGGTTGGCTCGGAAGGCAGCGGCACCCGGATGGTCTCGCTGAAAATCTTGTCTGACAATGGCTTGACGGTGGCCACGACCCAAATCCTGCCACTGGGTGGAAATCAGGCTGCCGAAGCGTTAAAAACCAGTCAAATTGACGCTGCATTTTTTGTCGGTGCGCCAGAAGCCCCGGTCATCAATGATTTGCTGCGGGCTGAAGGTGTCCGATTGATGAATTTTGAACGAGTCGAAGCCTATAAAAGCCGCTACCGCTATTTTTCCAGCGTCATTTTGTATGAAGGCGTGGTGGATATGCAGAAAAATATTCCAGCGGAAGATGTGGTCCTCCTGGCCTCAACTGCCTCGATTGTCGTGCGGGAGAATTTCCACCCGGCACTTGTCAATTTGTTACTACAAGCCGCAAATGAAATTCATCGCAAGGAAACCGGAATGCTCGAAAAAACCGGCCAGTTTCCCTCCTCTGATTTTATTCAATTTCCGCTGAATGAGGAATCCGTGCGGTATTTTCGATTTGGCCCATCATTTCTGACTCGCCATTTGCCGTTTTGGGCGGCCACGGCGGCTGATCGGTTGAAATTTGTGCTGTTGCCGTTGTTGACGATGCTGATTCCACTCCTGCGAATTGCCCCACCAATTTATGCCTGGCGAACACGGCGAAAAATCTATACCTGGTACGGCATGCTTATTGCCCTTGAAAACAAAGTGGTGAACCCTGAGCAAAACCAGGATTTCGCCCAGATTCTGGCTGAACTTGATGACCTGGAACGCGAAGTCGCCAAAATCGTCGTCCCGCTTTCCTACACCGACGAAGTGTACAATCTTCGGCTCCACATTCGACTGGTTCGGGAAAAAGCGATGGAGCAGCGAAGTAGCGAAGTAGCGAAATAGCGAGTAGCGAGTAGCGAAACAGTGAAATAGCGAAATAGCGAGTAGCCAAACCAGCGGCGCAGGTCAATCACTCATATGCGCCAGGATAAGGAAACAGAACCCGATCTGGACAAAGGGGACCGGGAGACAGGGGAAAAAACAAATGGTCGCCTTCCCCCACTCTCAATCGGAACTGATTCAACCTGACACATCTGGTGAATTGTCTCTGTGTCTCTCCAGCTCCTTGTCTCACACAGGCTCAAAGTTCCTTCTCCTGGCGCTTATGACCCTCAGCCCTCAGTGGTTTTAGTCTCCGGTGGCGGCACTTGCCTGTGGAATCAATCCCCGGCGCTCCAGTTCGCGCAGGATCTTGGCCGCACTTTCATCAATCGTTTCACGGTCGGTTTCAACCGTCACTTCGGGGGAATGAGGAGCTTCGTAAGGGTCTGAAACACCAGTAAAACTTTTAATTTCACCAGTTAAGGCTTTTTTATATAGCCCTTTCACATCCCGCTCGATCAAGGCATCAAGTGAACATTTGACATAGACTTCGATAAATTCCGCGCCGTTTTGTTCAATATCGGCCCTGACTTCGTTGCGAATGTCGCGATAGGGTGAAATCGCGGCTGAGATGACACCTACTCCGTTGCGAGCCAGCAAGCGACAGACAAAGCCAATGCGGCGGATGTTTGTGTCGCGATCTTCTTTCGAGAACCCAAGTCCTTTTGAAAGATGGGTCCGCACTTCATCACCATCCAGCACTTCAAGTCGAATGCCGCGGCTGGCAAGTCGTGAAACCAGAACGCCGGTTAACGTTGTTTTTCCAGCTCCCGAAAGTCCGGTAAACCAAATCGTAAATCCTTTGTGTTGACTCATTTTTTTCTCCTGAAAAATAGATAATAACCACACGAAACCCTTTGAAAATGAAGGTTTTATTTTTCGTGTATTTCGTGTATTTCGTGGTTTCTTGGTCTGTAATTCTGAATTGTTACGCCATTCTGGGATCATTGCCTCGATTCAGCAGAAGGTTAACCTATTGAAATCATTGCATGTTCTTGAACCCTGAACCCTGAACCCTGAACCCTAACTGGCATTAGCGATGTAATCCGCATTCAGTTTTTTCCGTACCGCGCCAGCGACCAGCCCGCGAATGTTCCCCAATTTGAACCGGTGTGGTGCAGGGCGTACAGCCGATAGATGGATATTGTTGATCGTGCAACGGGTTATATGGAATTTTATGCTTGAAGATAAATCGCCACACATCCTGACTGGTCCAGGTTGCCAGCGGATTGATTTTGATCAAATCAAATTTTGAATCGAATGAAACAATTGGGCTGCTGGCTCGGGTGACTGATTGATCCCGGCGAATCGCTGTCACCCACGCCCGCAAATCGGAAAGTGTTTCAACCAGTGGCTCGATTTTTCTCAACTGGCAGCACCGGTTTGGCTCACGTTCCCACAATCGGTCGCCGTGGATCCTGGCCTGGGCTTCAACTGAAATCCGCGAAGCCCGCCGTTCAATCTGGACGCCATACCGGGCTTCAAGTTTTGCTTTGAGTTCGTAGGTTTCTGGAAACAGGAGCCCGGTGTCGAGGTAAAACATTCGAGCCTTTGGATTGATTTGGGCCAGCATATGCACCAGCACACACCCTTCGGCCCCAAATCCGGTTGCCAGCGCTACATCCTGGCCAAATTCTTCGAGAGACCATTCTAAAATTGCTTGCGGAGTTTCCGATTCAAACTGAGCGGAAAGACGGGTTAATTCAACTTCAGTCAATTCGGAAGTCAATTCAAACGTTGTGTTTTCCATACTTTGTATTTGTTTCTATTTTTAGGAAATGTAACCACGCAATACACTGCAACACACGAAGAAGATCAAAAAGGCAAAACAAGTGCAGTGGTTTCAATTGTTTTCGGTTTGCGAAACCAGCGATGCCGCCCCTTGAGTTTCAGCAAAAAATGCAAATTGAGCCGGCTGATGGACCGGAAACCAGTCAAGCTGGTCGTGCAGACTGACTACATCGCCAATCACAATCACGGCTGGCTGTTTCATCTGGGCACGTTCGGCGGCTTCGGCAATGGTTTCCAGCGTTCCGACGACCTTTTGCTGGCCGTCATAGGTTCCCCACCGGATGACAGCCACGGGCGTGGTCACCAGGCGACCTGCGGCGATAAACTCAGCCACAATCAAACGCAACTGAGCCATTCCCATTAAAACCACCACCGTGTCAGCTCCGGCGGTTTCGGCGATGAGTGTTTCAGAAAGCGCCCCGTCACCGGCCCGAGCACCACTCACAACCGCAAATGAAGACGACAGCCCGCGATGGGTCAGCGGAATTCCCGCATAGGCCGGCGCCGCCAGCGCCGAACTGATTCCGGGAACGATTTCAAATGGAATACCGGCTGCCTGGAGCGCCAGGGCTTCTTCGCCACCGCGTCCAAACACAAACGGATCACCGCCCTTGAGCCGAACAACACGTTTCCCCTGCCGGGCCTGGTCAATCAACATCTGGTTGATTTCGGATTGAGGCGTTTGGCGACCACCGCCAATTTTCCAAACCGGAATGTATTCGACATTCTTACGGGCATATCGGAGCAATTCCGGGTTCACCAGATAGTCATACACAATGACATCGCACTCAGCCAGCAGGTCTCTGGCTTTGATCGTCAGCAGTCCCGGATCACCCGGACCAGCCCCGACCAGAAACACTGTTCCGTGTGGTGCTCGATAGGCGGGGAAACTCGGTGTATTCCAGCTTTCAGCCGCATTGATCCGATCAATTGAAGCGTCAATGACCGACCAGTGACCTGACAGCGGTTCTGAAATCGTGAACGTCACATCAGGATGGTTTTTCGCCGCTTCCGCCACTTCGCGTGGCAAATCACCTCGGGTATGACGTCCTGGAGACAGAAAATAGGGGTGAACCGTGATGTGGTGGGCGCCCTGCGCCACCAGACTTTCAAATCCCTGGGCAATCGTCGGATGGGTGATTTCCAGAAAAGCCGCTTCGACCAGGTCATACCCGCCGCGCTCGCGGATGCGTTCGGCGGCGGAAATGACGTCCAGATTGGCTTCTTCGCGTCGACTCCCGTGACCGACAACCAGGATGGCGTGTTGAATATGGTGAGTCATATCTTAGGGTTCAGGGTTCAGGGTTCAGGGTTCAGGGTTCAGGGTTCAGGGTTCAGGGTTCAGGGTTCAGGGTTCAGGGAAATACAATTTCTTCAATAATTTAGCCTCCCGTGATACGAGGATTTCATTGCAAAATGGTATAATTCCTCAAACCCTGAACCCTGAACCCTAATTGGTATTCCAGTGGTCATCAGGCGGTTAATGCGACTCGCTCCTCAAAACTGCCCAGGTGTTCGAGTTCTTCCAGGTTTTGGCGAGAAAGAAATGCCTGAAAACTTTCCGCCGGGCTGATGCGATGCGCCAGGTAGTCGCGAACCACTCGTTCGAGATAATACTTGACCTCTTCAGCCGCAACTTTGGTGGACAACTCCCGTCCAAACCGATAGTCATTCCCTAAATGACCACCCAGAAAAACGCGAAACGCCTCGATTTTTCCGGCTGGAGTGACGATGTGATCTCCGACCAGACCGACATCACATACCTGATAATGGGCGCAACTGTTGGGGCATCCGGTGACACTGATGCGAAGCGGAACTTTCAGGTCAGGAACGGTAGCTTCAAGGTATTCAATCAATTCCGAAGCCCGCGCTTTGGTTTCAACCACCGCCAGTTTGCAAAAACGTTTCCCCGTGCAGGCAATGGTTCCGGTTCGAAAAACCGACGCATTGGTAAAGAACCCAAGCGCCGCCAGTTCATTTGAAAGTAAATGGCCAGCATGTTCCGGCACATCCAGCACGACAAAATTTTGGGTGGTTGTGAGCCGAATGCGATTGCTGCCGTAACGTTTCGCACTATTGGCCACGGCAATCATTTCTGTTCCGTTGAGTCGGCCACGTTCAGTTGCCACGCCGGCATACTGCAACCCAGATTGCTTTTGGGCGCGGATCCCAATGTGGGCCCGGTTGGCATTGATCGGGATCGTGGGGGCTTCGCCGTCTGTAAGCTGGCGACCCAGTCGGGTTTCGAGTTCCTGGCGAAATCGGGCTGGCCCCCAGGCTTCCAGTAAAAACTTGAGCCGTGCTTTGTGGCGATATTCGCGAAACCCGTGATCGCGGAAAATGGCACAAACCTGGGCTGTGACTTCAACTGCTTCTTCAGGAAAGACATGCACGCCAAGCCGGTCGGCAAATCGCTCTTTTGACCCAAGCCCGCCGCCGACCCACAGGTCAAACGCAATCCGGCCATCTGGACGGCGTACGGCAATCAATCCGACATCATTGATTTCGTGACCGGTGCAATATTGCGAGCATCCAGAAACGGTAATTTTGAACTTTCGTGGCAGGTTGGAATATTCATGGTTATCAAGAAAATACTGATGAATTTGCTCAATAACTGGTTCAGCATCAATTAATTCGGCGGAATCAATTCCGGCCAGCGGGCAACCCGTTACATTACGGGTGATGTCTCCGCAGGCACCCGAAGTCGTTAGTCCAACGCGACTTAGCTCCTCAAAAATGGCAGGCACGTCTTCGATGCGAATGTAATGAAATTGTATATCCTGGCGCGTTGTAACATCACCGGTGTTTTGCCCAAACCGAACCGAAAGCTGCCCCAGCGTTGCCAGTTGTTCAACCGTGAGTGTGCCATTGGGAATTTTCACCCGGAGCATGAAATACCCATCTTCTTGTGGGCGTTGGGTATACAGGCCATACCACCGCAGCCGTACGTCAAGATCATCTGGATCAATTGACGCAAAACCTTCTTTTGCATAGCGCAGCAGATCATCCAAACAATCAAGGGCATCACGTTCGCGTTTTACTTTTTCAGCTCGGGTTTCTTTCTTTGCCACGGCAACCTCCTTTTGGAATGAAGAATGTGATGAGTGGTTAGTAGTTAGTGGTTAGTGGTTGGCTCTTGGTTCTTCTTCGAAAGTATTGATTTCTAATCACTAACCACTAGATGGTTTCTTCATTCTTCGAATCAGATCAGCTCTTCGAGTTCGGCGCGTTTCTCAATTTTTCCCAACGGAATCGCGCTCCAGGCTCGCTCGTGCAGGAAAAACACAATCACCTTGATAATGGTTTCGCCACCCGCAACGCTGAGAGCCAGTAATCCTTTTTGAGTCGCGCCAAAGACAATTCCTCCGGTGATCATTGAGGAGATAAGTCGGTAACTCATTGCTTTCATAAGACTTCTGTAATGTGTTTCCATACAAGTGAAAGACGTTGACAATGAAACAAAAGGCAATTTTTAAGCCTTCGAGATGAAAACTTACGTGCCGTTTGTTAGCGGCAACAACACCAGGTGGACTTTTGGGCTCGTCCGTGCAACAGCATCCTGATTTGGCTCATAAAGAATACTTTCTGAACGAAAAAACCTCGTGCTTTTGGGAATCGCACGAGGTAAACACACATATCTTCGGGCGGTTCTTTAGCACTTTTTAGCGTGGAGCAAGCGACCATAAATCACCACGTGGAAAAATTTTGAAAACAATCAAATGCGAGCTGTCAATATAGCGACAATTTTGTACAGTATAGTTTCGGCAACGTCAACTCTTTTTTCCTGAAGGCTTCAATTGAAAGCGGCGTCAAGCCGTCGCGCTCCAAAAAATAGCTTTCTGTAAATTTCTCGTTCCTGTCACAAATCCTGTGATGACATTGATTTTGGAAACTTCCTCATCATGAACCAGAGGACCTACTGGTTCAAATCCTTCCTGTTGAGCCTCTCATCACAGGATTTGTGACAGAAAGTTTTTTTTCACCACAGAGGACACAGAGGAGCACAAAGGTTAGAGGCGATTTATTTTCCTCCATGTTTTGCTGTGTCCTCTGTGGCGTCGTTGGGTTTTCTGCAAACCGACTTGCAAGCGTTTGATACCTGGGCGAAACTGCGGGCGTTCAACTCTTCAAACGTTCGTTCAATCAACCGTACACTATGAGTTCAAATCCATTACCACCTTCATCAGTTCATTCAACCACGGAAGTCGCCACGCTCGGAGGCGGCTGTTTCTGGTGTCTGGAAGCCGTTTTCGACCAGCTTCAAGGCGTGCTTCACGTTGAGTCGGGATATTCGGGCGGGACCGTCGAAAATCCAACCTATATGCAGGTGTGCGCTGAGATCACTGGTCACGCTGAGGTTGTTCACGTCACTTTTGATCCGACCGCCATTTCATTTCAGGAAATTTTGCAGATCTTTTTTGTCATCCACGACCCAACCACATTCAACCGGCAGGGGGCCGACATCGGAACTCAATACCGGTCAGCTATTTTCTATCACTCTCCAGAGCAAAAACAGGTTGCCGAAACGATGATTCGGGAGTTAAATGCGGTTGGGGTTTATGACCGACCGATTGTCACCGAAGTGACCGCTTTTACCCAGTTTTTTGAAGCTGAGCCGTACCATCAAGAGTACTTTGTCCGCAACCCGGCTCAAGGCTATTGCCAGTTTGTGGTCTCACCCAAGGTGGCCAAATTCCGCAAACTGTTTGCCGAAAAACTGAAGAAATAAAAGCCGTCAGTCATCCGTGAACTACAGGGCAGTCGCACGAACCCTTTTTCGTGTGCTGCCCTTTTCTGTTTGCAAAGGAGTTGTATGTTGTATCTTGAAAACAATGCTTCAGAAAAAGCCAGTGTTGAAGAACGCTATCCCGATAATGTGCCAGGTCCTTTTTACTGTGACACGCAGTGCCTGGATTGTGATGTGTGTCGTGATACGGCACCCTACAATTTCACTCGAAATGATGACGGAGGGTATTCATACGTCTATAAACAACCAACCACAATTGAAGAACTCCTGGCCTGTACGGAAGCCATGGAGGCTTGTGGTGTTGTTGCAGTTGGGAATGATGGTGGCCCAGTCGGTGACTGGTTTACCCCAAATGACCTGATCCTTTTCTACGAACTTCAAAACTCCCCAACGCTTCAGACTTTTTTGAACTACGTTGCGCAGGGCGGCGACCTCAACACGGCCTTTCGACTGGCTGCCCAGTACGGAACGGTTGAAACCATCAACGCTCTACTGGATATGGGCGCTGATATCAACCATCAATCACCGCTGGATGGCTCAACGGCGTTGATGTTTGCTGTTCGTGGTCGAGATTTGGAAATGGTTGACTGTTTAATTAACCGGAATGCCGATGTTCATTGGTGTAACTCCAAGGGAGAGACGGTGATGGATCAATTTGAGCAATCGAAAAAACTCCCTGACCTGAAAGCGAAGTTGCTTGCAGTTGGAGCTATTCCAACTCAGAAATAAAGTCTGGAGTACGCCGACTTGTCGGCGCTTTGGTTTGAAAGCGCCGATAAGTTCTCATCGTTTCAAACCTGAATCCAGTACACCTGGAGGTTATATGAACCTTTTCCCATCAAATTTTCTTCCGCTGGCCTGCTCACCGATGGCGGAATTGACCCAGATTCTAGGCGGTCCCCTCTGGTTCTATCAATCCGCAGGGTTAATCTTGAGTGCCATCCTCTTGAAATCACTCACCTTTGCCTGGCTTGAGAAATCTCATCAGGCGTTTTGGCTTATGCTGGCGGGGAATGTCGCCAGTTCAATGGTGATTGGGCTGTCGTTTCCGTTTACTGCTACCCCTGATCTTGGCTTTATCTTCCTGCTTCTTATTATTTTTGGTATTACCTCTGTGCCGGCCCAAAGGCTTCTGGAAATAAATGGCTATCAGGAACGCTGGTGGTTCAATCGGGCCACTGTCGCCTTGTTTGTGGTTGGATTGTACATTCTTTCAGTTATTACTTTTGCTGCTGCTTATGGAAACCTGGAGCGAGGAGCTATTGGCTGGTATTGGGGGTTCAAAGTTGTGGCCATGATTGGGTCACTCACAATAAGTCTATTTATATCAATTTTTTATGAAGAATGGGTTATTTCTTCATGTTCAGACCCACCAACCGTAAACCCAATCCGGCTGGATCGGGTCGTGAAGGCCAATTTGATAACCATGGGATTGATCTTGACCGTGCTGGCGGTCAATATCCTGCCGCAACGGTTTGGTTATTCATTTGTACTGGTCAAGCTGATGCAATATCCCCAAAGTAATGTCTCTGAATCAGCTCAAGATTTATACAAACGATAGAATTTGAATGGTTTGGGCCATTCAGCCCGAGGTTTGAAGGCAATGGCCACTTCGGCGCCGTCAAGCTTTGATTCGGTGATGATGACGTGATCGGGGACGGCTTTGGCCTGTTCAAATTCAGTATCAGTGACCTTGCAGATGGTTTTGTAAAATGGACCAGCGAGCCATTCGGAAACTTCAAGCGAATCCTGAAATTTCAAATACGCTGCCAGCGAGGCATGGGCTACGGCCACGAGTGCATAACCAACCGGAATTGATTCCTTGACCAAAATGTACATTTTCATGATGTCTCAATCCTCGGGACGGGTTCAATACCCTGAGCCCGACTTCTTCAGCCCGATGTCTTCAGTCCCAAGCCCTGGTTTTTTTCAGTCCTCAAACTCCGTTGCGGAAAGGTCGGTTTTCGCCCGAATGGGCGGTGGAAAGTAGCCGGTGGGCAGCCTGCTTTGAGGCGCACCCACCGGAATGCGGATCGGAATGGTTCGCGCCCGGCTGGGCGCTGGATCAAAATCCGAAGGGCCCCGAAACTTTCGCCGAAACCTGACTGACGAACGCTTCCAGCGCCCAGCCGGGCGCGAGCGGAATGGGCCATGATCCGGTGGTATGCCCAAAGCGGCAAACCACCGGCTACTTTCCACCGCCCATCCGGGCGGGAGCTATCAAGCCCAAGCGACCTTTCCGCAACGGAGGTCCTCAAAATAGTGGCTTGGCGAAAACACAAAAGTTGAGTATAGTGGGTTTATCCAACAACTTGGAAGAACTTTGCAGGTTACAGCCACCTAACCTCTCTCAGGGAGACGATTCAACTGGTTTTTGTGGGAAACGTGTCAGTGTTTGAAATGAAGGATTCGTGTCCAGCGATCCTGAAGAACAACTGAACGCCCACGTTACACAGAAAGTGGAGTTTATGGCTCAAGTATCTCCGAAACATTTTTACAAGGTGGACATGCGGACGTTTTCGCTGTCTGAAATTCTCTATTACCTGCCAGGAATCAATGGTTTTCTCACCTGGTTATTGAATGTGCTGGGTATTAAACCTTTACCTGTCTATGAATCATTGGTGCCATTTCCAGTTCGGGCAGATAGTTTTTTTTGTGACCACACCGAGGTTTCTCTGACTGGTCGAGAAATGATTGCTCCGTTTGTTGAGAGTTTTGAAAGACTAGGGTTTTCAGTCCTGGGGTATGAACAAAATCCTTCGATTGATCCGAATGTTCTGGATTGTGCCGCATGTCATTTGCTCCATCAAAACGGGAATTTTTTTAGCAATGTCATCTTCCTCAATTCAGTTGAAGCCTCTGAACCCCATCGGGTTTCTCTTACCATATGGTGCCTGGATTCAGAGAACCGGGCCTTTGGGTTACATAATAAAGCCCGGTCCTATGATATTTTTGCCGCCAACCTCTTAAAAACTACCAGTATACTGATCCACACGGATTCTCCTTTTGAACTCTTTCGGGAATTTGAATTACGGGTCAATGCTCAATTAGACTTTTCATCGCTTAAACCACTTTACAACCGACACCAGTATGCTCAGTTGATTGAAACGAGAAGCGTTGCTGTTTTAGAAGAAGGTCTTCGGCGTGGACGGTATATTCCAATGACCGAAATCGAGGTCCAGGAACTGAAGCGGAAACATAGCTGGCGGTATGCTCAGACCTAATCGAAGGACCGGGGAAGTGTTACACACTCAAAAATTGTAATAGGGCTCAAAATTCTGCATTCAGCCTTTTGAAAGACTTACAACTCACAGAGATAAGTTACAGCCACTCGCATACAGCGCATAAACAAAATGGTAGAGAGGAACAGATATGTCACCACTTCGAATAAGCATCGGGGTAATGATTTGCCTTGTGGTTCTTTTCCTGGGAACTCCAATCGTCAACGCTGAGGATTGGAAGCCGATTGAATCATCTCACCTGGCCCTCAAAGCTCCCATCGTTGATCCCAATGCGGATGCCGAAGCGATCTTTTGGGAAGTTCGCATCAACGACTCCGAAGCGGAACCAGCCTTTGATCACTACATTCGGATTAAAGTCTTTACCGAACGCGGCGTCGAAAAAAAATCCAGGATTGATATCACCTATCCCGATAAAGTCAGAATCCACAGCATTTCGGGGCGGACGATCCAGCCTGACGGCTCAATTCAGGAGCTGAAAAAGGATGGGATTTTTGAGCGGACCATTGTCAAACTCAACAAACTCCGGCTGAAGGCCAAATCGTTTACCCTTCCTGGTGTCAAAGTTGGCTCCATCATCGAGTACAAATGGAGTGAAAGTCGGCCCAGTGGATTTGCCG
Source organism: Acidobacteriota bacterium (assembly GCA_016208495.1). NCBI lineage: Bacteria > Pseudomonadati > Acidobacteriota > Acidobacteriota bacterium. Next base: position 39,931 of record JACQXX010000117.1, read on the forward strand.
ACAACGTTCCGTTGCGCTTTCAACTCGATATTCCGATTCAAAATGTCAGCTACCTGGTCAAACCCTGGAGCGACCGCAATTCAAACTACAAGATGCGGTCCATCGTGTTTAATGGCCCCGAAGCCACCTTTGATAAAGGGAATTTTGGGTTTACGCGGATTTCAATGAAAAACCGCCCGGCAGTGGTCGAAGAACCGATGATGCCGCCAGATGATGAAGTTGAAAACTGGATGTTGCTCTACTACACGGAGTTAGGTGATTACACTCCAGAAAAATACTGGAAAGACATCAGCCGCCGAATCTATGACTCAACCCGTGGGTATATCAAGCCCAACGACGAAGTCAAACAGCTCGCCAGCTCACTGGTGGCTGGCATAACGACACCGGAACAAAAAATTGAGAAGTTATTCTGGTACTGCCGGACCAAAATCAAAAATACAACCTTTGAAGACCTGCCCAATGAGGACAAGCTCAAGGAAAACAAATCGCCGGGCAATACATTGAAAAATGGATATGGCGATGCGGTGGACATCAATTATCTCTTTGGTGCGATGTGTGTGGCAGCGGGACTCGACCCCCGAGTAGCGCTGGTGCCAGATCGAGGCCAGAAGTTTTTTGACATCAGTCATACCATTTTCTTTATGAAACAAATCGTGATTGCTGTCCGGGTGGGTGCGAACTGGCAGTTTTTTGATCCTGGCACCAGCTATGTTCCAGTGGGAATGCGAAGGTGGCAAGGGGAAGGCACCCAGGCCCTGGTTCTGGACGAAAAAGATTCAAGGTTTGTCACGACCAACCCGTCACCGACCACCAGCTCCAGTTACATCAGAAACGCCAAACTCGAACTGGCCGAAGACGGCACGCTAGAAGGGGATATTCGGATTGTTCTGACCGGGCATGTGGCTTCGGGAGAAAAGCTGTCGCTGGCCAAAGAATCACCTGCCGATCAAGAGAAAGAAGTTTTGAGCGATATTAAAAAGCGGATGCAAACCGCGGAATGCACCAATTTGAAAATCGAGCACCTGGATATGACCGATCAGCCGGTGGTGTATAGCTTTCACGTAAAAATCCCCGGATATGCCCAACGGACTGGAAAACGACTGTTCATCAAACCAATGTTTTTCCAAAATGGCGAACCGGTTTTGTTTACCAATACCACTCGAACCCATTCAATTTACTTCCCTTATGGCTGGCATGAAGATGACACCATCGAACTCAAACTCCCCGCTGGATTTGAACTCGAAAGCGCTCAGTCGCCGGGTGGCATTAGCTTTGGTCAGGTCGGCGGATACGAAGCCAAGTTGTCGAGAACACAAGACGGCTCAAAAATCTTTCTGAGACGAAAACTCACGTTTGGAAATGATGGCATGATCCTGTTTCCCAAGGATTCCTACCCGCAGTTGAAGGTGATTTTTGAAAAAATCCATCAGTTTGACGACTACTCGTTGACGCTCAAACAAGCCCAGGCCGCTTCAGCTCAATAGGTTGCGGCAATTGAGAAAAAAGGAGATATGCCGACATGATGATGCGTTTGCTGGCTTGCGTAGGTTTATTGCTTGCGGGGTCGCTTTCAGTTTTGGCCGGGGATGATGCGCCGGCGTGGCTTCGACAGGCCGCCGCGATTCCAACGCCACTTCTGATGAAAGGACCGCCGGCGGTGGTGTTGATTGATGAATCCCGGATCACGATTGATGACCAGGGAAAAGTGGTCGAGACCCACACCTGTGCCATCCGGCTCCTCACCCGTGATGGCCGAGACTATGCCCTGGCCCGTGAAGTGTTTAATGCGGACAGCGAAAAAGTACGCGAGCTTCGAGCCTGGCTGATCAAACCGGGCGGCGAAGTGGTCAAGTATGACAAAAAGGAAATTGTCGAGCTGGCCGTGGTGGACAACGACATTTACAACGAAGCCCGAATGAAAATGATATCACCCGGCACCGATGCCGATGCCGGGTGTGTGTTCGGTTTTGAATCAGTTACCGAACAAAACTCGGTGTTTTCACAATTCATCTGGGATTTTCAGGAGCGCTTACCGGTTCTGGTTTCACGGTGTTCGCTCACCACACCCACCGGGTGGAAAACTGAAAGCGTGACCTTTAACCATTCAAAGGTGGAACCGCGCATCTCGGGCAATACTTCGACCTGGGAATTGACGGGATTGCCGGGGATTCCGTCAGAACCAGCCAGCCCCGAAGTCACCAATATGGCGCCGCGGGTTGCAATCAGCGTGTTTCCACCTGCGGGGAGTAGTTCCGGCTCCCTACGGACGTTTGCAAGCTGGTCAGACGTGTCACGCTACCTTTCAGAACTGTGCGACCCGCAGGCCGCCGTCACCGATGCCATCACCAGCAAGGCCAAAGAAGTCACCGCCAGTGCCAAAACCGAGCAGGAACGCATTGCTGCCATTGCCCGCTTTGCTCAGAAAATCCGCTACATTTCAATTCAAATCGGGGTTGGTCGCGGCGGCGGATACCGTCCCCATGCCGCCCAGGAAGTCCTCACCAAAGCCTATGGCGACTGTAAAGACAAAGCCAATCTCATGCGCGCCATGCTCAAAGCCGTCAACATCCCGGCGTACCCGGTGGTGATTTATGCCGGCGACCCGACCTATGTCCGTGAAGAATGGCCGTCTCCGCACCAGTTCAACCACTGCATTGTCGGGGTCAAAGTTTCGGACGAAACCAAACTGGAAACGGTCATCCAGCACCCGAGCCTGGGCCGAATTCTGATTTTCGACCCAACTGACGAATTCACCCCGATAGGTGACTTGCCGCATCACGAACAGGGAAGCCTGGCCCTGGTGGTGGCTGGTGAAGCCGGGGCGTTGCTTCGCATGCCGCAAACCTCCCCCGAAGCCAATAGCACTGACCGGACGACCCAGGTCAAAATGTCAAACACCGGAGGCGCCCAGGCCAGTTTGATTGAACTCGCCAGCGGTCAGGCGGCGGTTGAGTATCGCGGAGAATTTCGCAGCCAGCCTCCAGCCGAATATTCCAAATTGATTGAATCGTGGATTAGCGGCACCTTTTCAGGCGCCAGTGTGGCCAGCGTGAAACCAAATGACGATCCGGCTGCCGGGAAATTTCAGTTGAATGTGGAATTTACAGCACCCAACTTTGGCCAACTGATTCAGGGAAAGTTGTTGATGTTCAAACCGGCCATGCTTACCTTGACCAAGAAATACCGGTTGACCAATCAGCACCGATTGCACCCGGTGGTCATTGAACCGGAAAGCTTTCGTGAAATCGCGACGTTTCAGGTCCCAGAGGGGTTTGCCGTGGATGAAATCCCTGACCCAATTCAACTTGAAGCACCATTTGGCAGCTATTCCGCTACCTGTGAAGTCAAAGGGTCAGAAATTCGATATTCCCGGTCATTACTGCTCAAATCCAGTACCGTTCCGGCCTCTGACTATGAGGCAGTGAAAGGGTTTTTCACCAAAGTCAAAACGGCTGAACAATCCGCTGTCGTGCTGATTGCGAAGTAAAATCAGTTTGTAGTCAGTAGTCAGTAGTCAGTAGTCAGTAGATAAAATCTGGATAGTTGGATCCATGGATTTCTTGAACAGAATTGTTCCTAAATGACTCAAATAGAACCAGATCAACTTAACTGGCAATGCAAGATCCCAACACTCGACGACTGAAGACAAACTGGCTTCACAAAAATAAAAAAGGGCACAATTGTTTGTGCCCTTTACCTTTTGGATCAATTTTTTCCCATCGGGTCAAACTCACCGCCGCAAAATCACCACCACTTCCCTGCCGCCAAAGGCTGTGTTTCCAACGGTAATTCCAACAAAGGTGTATCCGTTTTTCCCAGCTTCTTCCAATTCTTTCTGCATGGTCGAAGTCTTTTTAGTGGCCAGGAGTTTGTATTCAAAGGGTCTGGTTTTGGCTTCTTTGTCGCGTTCCAGGATGACGACCACTTCTTCTCCGCCAAACGTGGTGTTGAACACCGTCTGGCCGCGATATTCATAGCCTTCATCTGCCGCCGCTTGAAGCTCTTTTTGCATCGTCGAGGTTTTATTGGTGGCCAGCAACCGGTATTCAAACTGGCCGCCCGTATTTTCTTTGGGATTGCGCGACATAATCACCACGGTTTCAGAGCCGCCAAACGAGGTTTCCCCACCCATCACTCCATCATACCGAAACCCGCTGCCAGCCGCCTGATTGAGTTCTTTTTGCATAGTTGAGGTTTTGTTGGTGGCAAGTAATTTGTATTCCATGCCAGGCGTTACCGCTGGAAGAACCTGAGGTGATTGAACAGGTTCACCGCCGAGAAATCCGAAAACAGTCAGGACTGTGGCTGAAAGAAAGGCAAACATAAGTATTCTCCGAGGATGTTGATTGAATGAATTGAGACAGGCTGAACAAGGCGTTGACTCAGTTTTGGCTGGTCACGTTGCCACAACGGGTTCAAGAGAATGACTGTTCCAAGAAAATAGGACCCGTCGGTCGTCAGTCGTCAGTCGTTAATAGTTTGTTAACTCCAGTTGATTGAATTATTTGACCGCTTTCTCATCCACGGACTTCATTGCAAAACTGGTATCACCTGAAAATGTTTGAGATTCTTCACGCAACCACCTCCTAAAAAATTAGGTTGACAAAAAAAGACTGGCGGGCTAATCTCCTAAAAAATTAGGAGACCTTATCAATGGCCCGCAAAAAAGAAAGTTCACACCTCACTCCGCTTGAGCTGGAGATTATGCAAATTCTCTGGGATCGCGGCCCGTCAACAGTCCAGGAAATCCGCGAACGACTCGGGAAAGACCTGGCTTACAACACGGTTCAAACCATGCTCAACCTGCTGGTGAAAAAAGGGAAAGCGGATCGGTCACTGAAGGAAAAAGCCTACCAGTATCATTCAACGGTCAATCAACAAAGTGCCCTCCGGCAATTGATGGATGATCTGGTCAACCGTGTTTTCGGAGGCTCCGCCGAAAATCTGGTGATGAGCCTGGTGGAAACTGATCATCTGTCTCCCGAAAAACTGGCCCACCTCAACGAACTGGTGAATCGAAAGAGGAACTCCGATGATCAGTCAAATTAGCCTTACGATTGTATCCTACCTTGTTCATTGTGGCTGGATCATGCCCATTCTGGCCCTGATTGGATGGTCATTTGAACGAATCCTCATCACCAGTCGTCCCAAAAGCCGATTTCAGATCTGGGCAGGGATTGTTGTCCTTTCTGTGCTTGTCCCACTGGCCGTTGTCCAGGTTCCAGTGTCGCAAACCACTCTTGTTCCACTCATAAAACCAGCCGCGGGTGTGGTGAAGGAACGAATGTTAGCTGTGCCCCCAGCATTGGTGGCTGGTGATTTAAAGGTCAACGCCACTCAACAAACCCGAATTTTTGAACTCCCGAAACCGATCATTTTCGCACTGGCAGGCGGTTACGCGGCCTTGTTTCTGTGGTGGGTGAGTCGGATTCTGGTGGGGGTATATCAGGTTCAGCGATTTCGGAAAACATTGAAACCAGTTGAACTGACTGAGCCGCTCCGCCTCAGGTTGAGCCATTGTTCTGAAAAGATGAACGTCCCGCTTCCCCTGGTGTTGTCAGATCCGGCAACGCTCCAACCATTTACCTTTGGCATCTTTCGCCCGGCAGTTGTGATTCCCCAAACGATCTTTGAATCAACCACTCCGGAACTTCTTGAATCAGTTTTCGCCCACGAACTGGCGCACATTCGACGGCACGACTTTGGGTTCAATCTGGTACTGGAACTTGGCACTGCTTTTTGTGTTTTCCATCCCGTCATTTGGCTTATTCGGAGACGGTTATTTTTGCACCGGGAAGCCGCGTGTGATGAGATGGTTACCGGGCAGCTCATTGATCCACTGACCTTTGCCCAATCGCTGCTTACGGTCGCCGACACCCTGTCGAACCGCCATGCACTTACCCCTGGCATGTTTCATGCAAATACTTTGGAGGAACGCATTATGTCGTTGACCAATTCGGTTGACCAACCCGCGAGACCAACCATCTCCTTGTTTCAACGTCTTTCATTTGGGCTGGTTTTAAGCTTTGGAATCGGTGCCTTTGGTCTCATTCCCGCTTTGATTCCAACACTGGCAGAAACCCAATCTCCCCAATCACCTCAAGGTGAATCGGTTATCCTCCGGCAACGATCTCCCGCCGGAGTGATGTATCGTGTAGATTCAGACGACTCGCATCAGTCCTATCTTTTTCGACTTGAGGCATTGGATCGGTTGGGAAAAAAGTATGAAGAAATAAAAGAAAAACCGACTCACCCACATCTTTATTTTTCTTATGAACTGCGTCGAATAGATGAGACCAAAGCTCAGGTGATTTGTCTCATGGCTGCTCAATTTGGCAGCAACTGGGTTGAGGTCAAAGTTGAACCTGGAAAAATGGAAATTGGGCCGGATGGAAAACCAGTTATTGGGGAAAACGGATTGGCTATGGTTAATCCAGATGGGTCGAATGGGATGATTCGTACAGGATCAGACCCAACCAACACGACGAGTATTCCGAGCCCCATCACTCCAACTATTATTTTTGCGGTTCAGCCAGACACTGATGCCGTAGTCATCAGCTTCAAGCTCAAAAAAGATGAAGAACCGATTAAACTGATTATGCGATTAGACAACCAAAAGCCAACCAGCGGGGCTATGGTTATTGATTGATCCATTTATGTTGGTAAGGACATTTTGTCCACGCGTGGACACACCACCTAAATGTTGAAATGATTTGAGATCATTCAACATTCATGGTGGTTTTTTGTATTTCAAAAATTCATTTCCCGTAGAATCTAATCGTGAATCATTTATTGATATTTGTTCAGAGTTCAAGTTTTCGCTTGCATTGCGGCTGACGATTAAGCCAAAACACTGATGACCTCCGTTGCGGAAAGATCGCCTGGATTTGACATTTCCCGCCCGAAGGGCGATGGAAAATAGCCGGTGGTTTGCCGCTTTGGGCACACCACCGGATCTTCGGTCCACAGTGGTCCGCGCCCGGATGGGCGCTGGAATATCTTGTCGGTCGGGAATCCTCAATTTTCCGAAACTTTTGAACCTTTGTTCCAGCGCCCTGCCGGGCGCGAACGCTTCCACAACTTGCGGTCCGGTGGGTGCGCCTCAAAGCCGGCTTCCACACCGGCTATTTTCCGGCGCCCATCCGGGCGAAACCCGACCTTTCCGCAACGGAGACTCATTAAGAACCTCAAAAAGATACAAACCCAAAATCTTTGTAAGAACGCTTGAACTCTGAACTTCTTTCTCAACGGATTGGTCTGCCCTCAGCAAATGGAGCTTGGGAAAATTTGAAATTTCAAGTAGGCTTTTTGCCTTCTGACTTTCAATTTCCTGGGTTTTCCGACCATGCACTACAGCCCGATCAATCTTGGTAAAACCTTAAAAAAAGCGGACTTACCCGGTTTTGTTGTGACTGAGGCGCTGCATAAACCGATGACGGTGCTGGAGTGCCACGCCCACGAACACGCCTGCATGGCGTTTCTCTACCGTGGTTTTTACACCGAGCGGGTCGGCTCCAAACTGCTCGAATGCCCCCAGCACAGTCTGCTGATTCGGCCTTCCGGGTTCGAACACAGCAACGATTACCAGCGGACCGGCGCCGCCTCAATCATCATCGAAGTCAAACAACCCTGGTTAGAACAGTTTGAGCAACGTTCAGCTTTGTTTCAGGATGCCTGCGTTGTCCAACACCCGGTTCTGGTGCCGACGTTTCAGCGGATTTATGACGAGTTTCATTCGCCACAACCGCTCTCGGATTTGTACCTCGAAGGGTTGATTTTGGAAGTACTGGTCCAATCCACCCGGCTCCAACCCAATCTACCTGAATCGGGCCAGCCTCTGTGGTTAAAGACGGTTGTCGAATTGATCGAAGACGAATTTTCCCGCGACCTGTCACTGGCTGAAATTGCCGCCGTTGCCGCCGTTCACCCCTCACATTTGACCCGAGTCTTTCGACAGCAGTTCCACTGTTCCATCGGCGAATATGTGCGCCGGGTCCGGGTGAACTTTGCCAAACGCCAGCTTGCCGAAACGGATTGTTCACTGGCTGATATCGCAATGGCCGCCGGTTTTTTTGATCAAAGCCATTTCTCAAATGTGTTTCGGACGGCGGTTGGCCAATCACCTTTGAAATACCGACAAGCCAACCGCAAACGCTCATCCTCTCCAAAAATGAGCTAAATTTCCAAGAATTTTTCATTGAATTTCCATATAAATCGCACATTCCCGGAAGGTTGATTCAATCATTGACCTTCTTCCCTGGAGATTTTTTTCATGACGACCGATTACATAAAACCCGTTATTGGCTCGCTGGCGAAGTTTCCCGAACACCTTCGCCAGTTTGTTTCTGATTTCCCCGCCGACAAGGAGAAGCTCAAACCTTCTGAACATGAATTTTCACTGCTCGAACACCTGTGCCATCTGCGCGACCTGGAAGAAGAAGCGTACGGCGTGCGAATTCAGCGAATTCTCTCTGAAGATGGTCCCTTTTTGCCCGATGTAGATGGTGGAAAGCTAGCACGGGAACGCGATTACCAGCGTCAGGAACTCCAACCGGCACTGGACCGCTTTTGCGCCCTCCGCGAAACGAATATTGCGTTGCTCAACTCTCTTTCGCCAGACCAGTTTGACCGGCATGGCGAATTTGAAGGCGTGGGTCACGTCACGATGGTGCAACTTTTGGGAAAAATCGTCGAGCACGACCAGGCCCACTGGGAGGAAATCCAAAGTCTGAGTCGATGACCGAATGACAAAGTGACAAGGTGACAAGATGACAAAGTGACAAGATGACAAGGGGACAAGGGGACAAGGGGATTTTTTTCATCCCTCATCCCTCATCCCTTGAAAGAACCCTGACCTCTGCCCCCATAAGCACCAGGATAAGGGTTTTAGGCCCGAAGGGTCGTCGTGTAATAGCCGTGGTGCGAAGCCCACGGACCTGGCCAGGACGGGATCCCATAAGCGCCAGGATAAGAATCCTTGTGTCCTTTCCGTTGGCATTGAACGATTCTTTTATCGGGATTGGGCCGCGTCCTGGCCGTGACCGTGGGCTTCGCACCACGGCTATTACACAACGACCCTGCGGGCCTAAAACC